>JAEESA010000352.1 GCA_016286115.1 Lachnospiraceae bacterium | reverse complement strand
CTTTGCCGTCTTGTCGTGCGAGGACGTCGATCGTGTGCCGGCCGGCGACCTCATGTACAACAGGAAGATGGACGAGCTTCTGGAGAAGAGAGGGGAGCCGACGGCAGTCTTTGACCTCGAAGACGAGATGTACTACCAAAAACTGGAGGAGCTGCTCGAAAAGAAGGGCGTTCCGAAGGACGAGCTGAAGGAGATCTCGAGGAAGCTGAGCCTCGTCTCTTTCGACAAGAGCGGGAAGGCGGCCGGGTGCCTTCTCGTGAAGGAGAGAGAGGAAGACCTCGAGGTCGTGTTCTTCCTGAACGGCACACTGTTCTTTGGGGGAAATTAGACGACCGGAGGAAACGCGCCTTGCCTGGCGCAGTTTTACGGCGCGATCCCGCAATTATTTGAGGAAGCGGGGAAACTCAACGTGGATCTGGAGGAGACGTTCGCCATGGATATGGAAAAGCTTCAGGAACTTATGGCAGGATCGAAGGGCCCCCTGATGGAGTTTTATGTCCATGTGATCGCAGCGAAATTTATGCTGGTACAAAAAGGGATCAATCTGGGGGACAGCCTTCAGCCGACGCTGGAAAACATACGACGGAGTAAAACGGTATGAAAGATTTTTTCAGAAATTTTATTGAACTCATTTTGTATAGCGAAACAGATTCGGTTGCGTTCAATTATGCCTATTATCACATAGCAAATGTACTGGTCTTCATATTATTCATAGGCGTACTTCTCCTGGTCCTTTTGGACCCGAAGATCCGAAAGCACAAAAGGCCCGAGGACAAGTACATGTTCGGGGAAAGCATTTTGCTGGTGATCCTCCTGGGACTGAGATCTTTTCTCTCGGCGATGTATTACATAGTGTTGGCATCTGATCTGATCCCGGACGTGCTGTACGAGAAATTCATAATATTCGGGCCATATGCATGGGAATTGGTTTATTATCTGGTCATCATGCAGTGGACGGTGTTCGTAGACTACAGCCTCTATCGGAGTATGGATCATATCCGGCGAAGATACAAGCTGGCCTTCTTGCCGATCCTTGTGATAATTGTATTGCAGGGATTTCAGACGTATCTGCTTTACTTTACCGATATGATTTCGGAGGCGGTGCTCGTTTGGGATAACATCTGCATTGCCGGCAAAGAGGCGATCGCGTTCGGTTATGTCATAGCCGCCATCGTTTTAGTGGTCAGATACCAGAAGGAATCCCGGCAGCCCAGGCTCCTTCGGCTCAGCGCCTTCATCATTCCGTTCGTCCTGGGGGCGATCTTCCGGTATTATGACGCTCCGCTGATCGCGATCGGCGTGCTCCTGACTTTTCTGGCTGTCGCAAGGAGAGACCGGTACCTCGATCACGAAACGGGCTTTTACAACAAAGACTTTCTTGGTTATATCAGTAAATATCGTGACAAAAAGAATTATGACGGCGGAAACGGGATCCTGATCCACGCCCCTGGGCGCAAGGAAGATATGGCTGCGATCCTGAAGGAGATCAGTCCGCCGGACAGCAATGTCTTTATTCTTGAAGGAGATCATTTCCTCCTGCTCAATGAATCTTTGCTTGGGTCCGCCGAGCAGATGGCGGTGCAGATGTTTATTGAGGCCGCGGAAACGTGTGATCCGCCCTTTACGCCGGAGGTCAGATCGATCCAAAGGGAAGAGGAGGAAACAGCGACCGACTTTGCAAACAGATTATTAGCAGGCATCAATAGTGCCGCTCCGAAGGAGGTGGCGCTGTGATCATCAGGGAAATAACGGAAGAGAGCATTAAAGAATTTCAAAATGCGATACCTGCCGAGGTTGTCAATGAGATCAAGAGGAATCCGGTCAGAGGGCTGGTTGCCGTGGACGATTTCACGAGCGATATGCTGTCGGCGGTTTTCTGGGAAACGAAGAACGCGGATGACGACAATGCCCCCAAAGAAGCCGAGATCTGTTGGTTTTTCGCCGCAAATGCAGAGGACGGTGAAAAGGTCCTGCGGGCGGCAGGCCTTGGCGGCGGCCAGGGGGAGTGCGACAAAGTGTATTTTGAACTGCCGGATCCGGGCGAAGCCGAGCTGGCTGCGCTTAAGGGATCAGGCTTCTCCTGCGATAAAGCGGAAAGCAGGGATCTTCTGGTGTCGGTGGAGGAAATCAGCGCGCTTAAGATGATCCGAAACAAGCCGGGCGACTATGTCAAACCCTTATCGGATCTTACGGTGCACCAGTTCAAGGCGGGGATCATGACCTGTGTCTTCCACAGAAAGTATGGGCTTTTAGACGACCTGCCGTTTTTGCCGGCTACGAGGTTTGATCAGGATATTTCCTGCTGCGTCGTAACCGATGAAAAGGTCAACGGATACCTTCTCCTGCACAGGGAAACGGACGGGCCGTTTCGGGTGGAGCTCTTTACCGCCATGCAGCCGGATGCGAAGCTGCATCTTTTGAACATGATGCGGTTTTCGGCGCGGGCGCTTCTTAAGCTGCGGCCGAAGGATGACCTGGTCCTTTTAAGCCGGCACAACAAGGCGACAGTGGAACTGGTGTCGAAGTTATTCCCGGGGAAAAGAGGGAGAACGGTAATGAAAGGGGAAAGGAAAGGTTAAAAAAGGTGATCCTTCATCTTTCCATGCATAAGAAGAACCCCATTCCGCTGAAGCTTGACTCCAAAGAGCCGGTCGAGTTTTTCAATATGAAAAGCAAGCTGACGGAGCTCAAGAACTCGAGTGAAAACAAATTACTTCTGGAATTACAAGACATCAGTATTGACAGTTATTGCAATGTCATGCTTGACAGGATCAAAGCTTGCCAGGTAGCGTA
>JAEESA010000351.1 GCA_016286115.1 Lachnospiraceae bacterium | reverse complement strand
TTTCTTCCCGCTTTGGCATCCCGAACTGATCCAGAACATAGTTAACAGAAGACGTCAGATCCTCCAACGTATTCAGAACCGTTCCATCCATATCAAAAATAACTGTATTTATTCGACTCATCCTACCCTACCAGATATTCACCCGGTCTTCCGGGGCCAGGTACATGGCGTCACCTTCTTCAATGCCATAAAAGTCCAGGAATTCATCAAATTGCTGCAGCGTTGTGTTGATCCGCAGGTAATTGCAGGGATGAACATCAGGGAACTTGGCGCTCATGGCGTATTCGGGGGTCAGTTTGAGGAGGTGCAAATTGGCATAGGACCTTTAGAAGATCCTCCTTGTTGGCCGCCAGCGCGAAGTTGTCCTTCAGATCTGCTTCGGTCTCTTCGGTCACATTCCCTTCCAGATCGACATAGAGCCAGGGTGTGCCGGTGGTGTAGTCAGTTTCCGGCTCCGCGGCCTCTTCCATCACGTCTTCGCTGCTCTCGTGCTCCTCCTCTTCTGTCTCCGTTTCCTGCTCTTTATCGATAATTAGCCCTCATTTATGTGAAGCTTTTCCACTGCTTCTTCCAATTTTTCCCTGATCGCGATGTGCTGCGGACAGGCCTGCTCACATGCTCCGCATTTGATGCATTCATTTGCCCGCTTCTTTCCCGCCTTGATCACACTGAACTGCTCCTCCTGCGCTGCTCTCTGCTCATTATGATAGATCGTGAGCAGGTTCATTACAGAGAAAGTTCCGGATATGCCGATGTTCATCGGGCAGACCTTTGCGCAGTAATTGCAGATCGTACAAGGGATGATGGGAATTGCCTCAATGGCTTTCCTTGCGTCGGCGACGGCCTTTTGTTCTTCCTCGTTCAGTTTCTTAAAATCAGCCATGTAGGACAGATTATCCTTCATCTGCTCCACGCTGCTCATCCCCGACAGAACCGTGATCACGCCATCCAGACTTGCCGCAAAACGGACGGCCCAGGAGGCCAGCGAAGCATCCGGATCCGCGTCCTTAAGGATCTTTGCCACGCTTTCCGGCGGATCCGCAAGCAGCCCGCCCTTTACCGGTTCCATGATCACGACAGGTTTATCATACTTACGTGCCATTTCATAGACCGCCCGGGATTGGATTTTTACGTCATCCCAGTCGGCATAATTGATCTGAAGCTGCACGAATTCCGCCTCAGGATGCGCTTTTAAGATCTCCTCCAATTCCTCCGCGTCGGAATGGAATGAGAACCCCACATGGCGGATCTTTCCTTCTGCTTTTTTCTCCAGCACAAAATTCCAAAGGTCAAAATCATCGAATACCTTTGTCCTGTTCTGCCCCAGATTGTGAAGAAGGTAATAGTCAAAATAGCCGGCGCCGGTCCGTTTAAGAGAAGTTTCAAACTGATCGATCGCATCTTCTCTTGTCTTACATTCGATCCAGGCAGCGTTCTTTGTCGCCACCGTAAAGCTGTCTCTGGGATACCTTTCGACAAGGGCCTGCCTCATGGCATCCTCACTCCCGCCATATGCCCACGCCGTATCAAAATAAGTAAAGCCTGCTTCCATAAAAAGATCCACCATCTTCTTGGTCTGCTCCAGGTCGATCACATCCTGCTCTCCCTCGACCCTGGGAAGCCTCATCATGCCAAAACCGAGTTTCTTCGTGCTTTCTCCAAGAAATTTCTCCATCTACCATTCTCCTCCTTTGATTTCTTACTACTCCGACATCAAGCGCGATAGTCCCCCCGGAACCATATTATGATTCCTTTTCAGCAAGTATACTCTTTCAGTATAGCACCATGAATAGAAAATACACACCTTTCTTTCATTTCCTGTAATAAATGCCTCCAGCTGCTTCTTATACTTCTACATGTCTTTCATTGTTACCGATCCCTCAGGCTTCCCTTTCAGATCCGTTTCCGAATGCGTTATCGAGAAGGCGCCCACGGTCTACATCGCCGGCACAAAAGAAGCGCTCACGCCGGATCCTGAAGGTTTCGTGTACAACAACCTGGTGTCCTATGCCACCTATTACAATTATGAAGCCTTCTGTTTACGAAGAAACGAGAGCAGAATAAGAATATAGCAAACTGTTTTCGGGAGCATAAGCATTCCGAGAATCGGGAGTATAGACGCAAAGATAGCTACGGGAATATAGAATACGAAAGACAGTGTTGTATAGAGCCATAATCTGCATAAACTCCTGTCTTCCTTACGGACTTTAAAATAGAGAATAACGATAATGCCGCCGATAGCGATGAACGGCAGATTGCGTAATACCGCCCACAGTATGGATCCTTCCCCTGTAAACCAATTGTTTCCCGGCGCGAAACACAGAGCAATTCTCAATACAGCCAGAATCAGGATCACAATGCCGATGGGCTTTGTGGTTTTATCATCCTTGTTATAGACATTTTTATAGAGCAGGAAGACAAGAATGTAAAAGATGGTCATGGTAATGGAAGTGGCCAGCTTGCCAAAACCCAGATACCATGTGAAATCATAGTCAAGGAAGTAGTTTAATACTCTCGGGATCAGATGAAAAGAATCACCGATGCCAAGGATCAGCGCCGCTGTTCCCATGAGGACATCACTTCTGTTGCGCTGCCTCGCCAGAATAATAATTCCGGCCAGTATCGCAAAAACAAGATACAGGATATCGAATGTGGATTCTCCGTATTTCATGCCAACTCTCCTAATTTCATTATCCCAGCGCCACATCCAGCACCATCATCAGCACAAAACCAAGTGCGAAAGCCACTGTGCCTACATTGGAATGTTTCCCTTCGGACATTTCCGGGATCAATTCCTCCACCACTAC
>JAEESA010000060.1 GCA_016286115.1 Lachnospiraceae bacterium | reverse complement strand
CGGCGCTATATTCTTCAAAGGGAAGCGGTCCGAAGAACATTCCTTTGCATCAAAACAAACCGGGATCCCCTGCACGGCGCCGATATAATCCACGGTGCTCTTCTGGTCAAAAAACGCTTCCGAGATCCGCCCTGTCGAGGAGTCGATCTGTGTCGGCACGATCGGCGTCGGCACCTTCTGCACCAGCGCAAGATCGTGGCGAAGATATATCTCATTTGTCTGGTTCAGCGCGTCCTCCAAAGCCGAGCCCCGAAGCCCGCGCCCGAGTGCTCCGTTCATCCTTCCAGCGCCTCCATTACAGCCGAAAAATCCCGCGGGTACGGCGCGATCACGCTTTCGCCGGTCGGCAGCAGCACCTCCTTAGCGTGAAGGAGCTGTCTATTCAGCCCTGTCTTTTGTTTCCACAAAAGGTTTTCCTTTTGGTCTCCGTACTTCGGATCCCCTAAGATCGGGAGAGCAGACCACGAAAGATGCGCACGGATCTGATGGCTTTTTCCCGTCAAAAGATCGACCGAAAGGAGCGCATATCTCCCCATTGTTTTCATCCGTTCATAACGGAAACGGATCTCCTGCGCCTCTGCCTTTCCCGGCACCGGCTTTTCATAGATTTTGACCGTATTGGCAGCATGGTCTTTATAAAGGTATGCCGCCCCTTCGGCCTCCTTTTCGGGAGTGCCGGCGACGATACATTCATAGCGTTTTTTAAGGCTTCCTTCGCGAAGCCAAAGCGACCCGTCCCTTGCCCCTTTTAAGGTCTTTGCGGCAAGCACAAGGCCGCTGGTGTTGCGGTCCAGGCGGTTTAAGACCGAAGGCCGGTAACCGGAGCTTTCCCGGTATTTTAACCGCAGCCATTCGTTGACGCTTTGGTCCTCTTCCTTCGCTTTCTGCGAGAGGACGCCGGCAGGCTTATTGATAAGGACGATGTCCTCCGTCTCATAAAGAACCGCAAGCTCCGGCGGGAAATCCGATAGCGTCCCTTCTGTGCGCGTCTCCTTCGCCTTCGAAAGTTTTTCAAAGCTCTCGTCGGAGAAATAAAGCCGCACCCGGTCTCCGGTTTCGATCCGCTCTTTTCCTTCCGCTTTTTTCCCGTTCAAAAGAATATTCTTTTTACGGAGCATCCGGTAAAGGAGCGACGGTTCCGCCGCCGGCAGAAGCCTCTTTAAGTACTTATCCAAACGCTGTCCCGCTTCTTTTTCCGTTATCTTAAATTCCTTCATCTGTACTCTTGGCCTGCGTTCGCCGAAAGCTCCCTTGCCACAGGCGTGCGCAAAAAAAACAACAGCACCAATAGACTCTATTGATGCTGTACGCTTTTTACGATTTCTTCGCTTCGTCCTTTCCTCCCTTGTCTTTTCGCGGAAGCTGATCCGGCTTGATCTCTGTTCCCGCCGGCGCTGCTTTTGCCGGGGTCGGGGCCTGCGCCTGCTGAACAGGCGGTTTCTGGATCTGCTTCGGAGGAGCCGCCTGTCTCGGTACAGCCGGTTCCGGATGGAGCTCCGACCGGTTATTCACCACCACGTCCAGATAGCTCTGAAGGGAAGATTGAAGGGCGTCATTTCTGGCCCGGTTTGCATCAATGCAATGCACCAGGGTTTCCTGCAGATTTTTCAGTAATTCATCCGTATAGAGGATGGCGCTGGAACGGATATTATTCGCGTCCGCCGTCGCCTTGTCCAAGGTGTCCTGCGCCTGCTTTGTGGCCAGCATCACCACCTCGTTCGCCTGCGCATACGCCTGCTGCATGATCTGATGTTCACTGATCAGCTTGGACTCCTGCTGTCTGGCCTGCGCCACCATCGTATCCGCCTTCTGCTGCGCATCCGCAAGGATCGCCTCTTTATTGCTGATGATCCTCTGATAGCGGCGGATTTCCTCGGGAGTCTGCTTTTTCAGTTCGCCTAATAATTCTTCCAGTTCGTCCTTATTGACAATGATATTCGATCCGTTGAACATCTGCGGCTTGCAGCCTTCAATGTACTCCTCGATCTCATCAATGATCTGTTCAATTCTGCTGCTCATAATCTCTCCTCACTTAAACCCATATTTTTCGTACACACGATCGATGATGGCTTCCGGAACAAAGTGGGAAATGTCCCCTCCGTAAGAGGCGAATTCCTTCACGACAGTGGAACTCAGATAAGAATACTGAAGGTTTGTCGCCAGAAAGATCGTATCTACCTCCGGATTCACCAATGTATTCGACTGCGCCACCTGCAGCTCCAGTTCAAAGTCCGAAACGGCACGAAGCCCCCGGATGACGAATCTGGCGTCCAGTTTTTTCATGAAATCCACCAGCAGGCCGTCGAAAGAAGAAACCTTTACGTTTCCGATATGGGCGGTAATCTCCTCAATCATACTAACACGTTCGTCAATAGAAAACAACGAAATTTTTGCACTGTTGTTCAGCACTCCCACCGTCAGCTCGTCCACAAGCTTCGCCGCGCGTTCGATCACGTCCACGTGTCCTTTGGTCACCGGGTCAAAGCTCCCCGGATACACGCCACGTCGTATCATCTCATTCTGCCTCCAAAAAGATGTGTTTGTTTGTTTTATATTTTTTCTCCCTGGTCACAGTAAAGCCGGGGAAATCCGTTTCAAGATCAACCGGCGCTTCAAGGATGATAAGTCCGTCCTCCGCAAGAACCCCGGTCTCCTTCACCGCCGAAAGCGCCTCTGTTTCCAGCCCTTTCCCATAGGGCGGATCCATAAAGATGAGGTCAAAGGATCTCTTTCCTTCGAGCTGATGTAAGCCCCGGATCACGTCGGTATTGAGAAGCTTTGACTGCTCCGTAAACTTCGTGAACCGGATATTTTCCTCAATGCAGCGCCCCTGCTCCCTTCCGTTTTCCACAAAGCAGGCAAAGGAAGCGCCTCTGCTCAATGCCTCCAGACCGATCTGTCCACTGCCCGCGAAAAGATCCAGAAAGATCGAACCATAGATCCGATCCTGAAGGATATTAAAAAGCGTTTCCTTGATCCGGTCGGTGGTCGGTCTGGTTTCCACTCCGGCCACGGTCTTTAAGGGGAGACTGCGTCTCGTACCCGCGATGATCCGCATTATTTCTGCTCCTTCAAAACGTCCTTGTTCTTCACAAGATAATCGATCAGCGACACGATCGTAAGAACAAGCGCCGCATAGGTCAATACCAATCCCGGATAATAAAGGATCGGGAAATAGATCTCCAGGATCAGCACGATCACCATGAACATCTGGCAGACCGTCTTCCATTTTCCCCACCAGCTCGCGGCGATCACGATGCCGTTATCGGAAGCGATCAGGCGGAACCCGCTGATCACAAATTCTCTTGCGATGATGATGATCACGATCCACGCCGGAAGAAGGCCGATCGGGATCAGGCAGATCATGGCCGAACACACGAGCAGCTTATCCGCGAGCGGGTCCATGAACTTTCCGAAGTTCGTGATCAGGTTATATTTTCTGGCGATCCGTCCGTCCAGAAAATCCGTGATGCTCGCAACGATGAAAATAGCGAGCGCGATCAGCCCGGAATACGGCACAAAATCCGTCAGCATGAAAAACACAAAAAACGGGATCAAAATGACCCGCATCATTGTCAGTTTATTCGGCAGATTCATCAGCGATTGCTCCTATCAGATCATATTCATCCGCACCCTCTATGGCCACGCGTAAAAACGTTCCGGTCATCAGTTCGCGCGGGCTTTCAAAAAACACATAGTTATCGATCTCCGGCGTGTCCCGGTATGTCCTGCCGACATAGACCTCATCCTCCGGCAGATACCCTTCCACGATCACGGTTTCCGTACTCCCGAGCCGCTCTTTATTCTTTTGAAGGCTTAATGTCTTCGCTAGCGCCATGACCCGGTCCGCTCGCTCCGCTTTCACGTCTTCCGGAAGCTGCCCATCCATTTCGGCGGCGCGGGTACCCTCCTCCGCGGAATACGGGAAACACCCCAGGCGGTCAAACTTCGCCTCTTCGACAAAGGCAAGAAGTGCTTCAAACTCTTCCTCCGTCTCCCCGGGAAAGCCTGTGATCAATGTCGTCCGAAGGCAGATATCGGGAATGCGTTCCCGTAAAAGGCGGATCTTTTTCGTAATATCCGCTTTATCCGTCCGCCGGCCCATTGCCTTTAATATCCGGTCCTCGCAGTGCTGGATCGGCATGTCAAGATAATGGCAGACCTTGTCGTTACGAAGCATCGCATCGATAAGACGTTCATCGATCTCCTCCGGATAACAGTATAAGATGCGGATCCACTTTAACCCTTCGATCGCATTCAACCGGTCCAAAAGCACCGGGAGTTTTTTCTCCCCGTAAAGATCCGTTCCGTAAAGGCTGGTCTCCTGGGCGACAAGGCAAAGCTCCTTCACTCCTGCCGCGGCAAGCGTTTCGGCTTCTTCCAGAAGCTCCTCCATCGGCACGCTCCGATAGGGCCCGCGGATCTTTGGAATAATGCAGTAAGAACAGGCCTTATTACACCCCTCCGCGATCTTTAAGTACGAGCTGTGCCCTCCCGGTGTCGTGATCACGCGCTTCGGCGTCTTCGCCTTTTCGGTCTTATAAACCTGCGGCCGCTCCCCTTCCGACACCTTCTTCAGAACTTGTCCTATTTCTTCCCAGGCCAGCGCGCCAACGACCGCGTCCACCTCCGGCATTTCCGCAAGCAGTTCGTCGCGATAGCGTTCCCCGAGGCACCCTGCCACGATCAGCGCCTTCGCGCGCCCGGTCTTCTTATATTCCGCAAGCTCAAGGATCGTATCGATGCTCTCCTGTTTCGCGTCCAGGATAAAGCAGCACGTATTGATGATGATCACATCCGCCTCGGCCGGATCAGAGGTAAAATCATACCCTTCCCCGGTCAATACCCCCATCATGTGTTCGGTATCGACAAGGTTTTTATCACAGCCGAGTGAAGCAAAATAAAGCTCCATAAAACGCGTCAGTCATCCTCCGGCACAATATGGATCTTGCCGGTATACAGTTCATCCACGGCCGCCGAAAGCGGTTTTTCCCGGTCTCCTTTTTCCGAAAGCGGTTCGTCTCCGTCGATGATCTGGCGGGCGCGTTTTGCCGCCGCGATCACGATCGAATAACGGCTGTTCACCACCGGCTCTTCACCGATCATCGCCGCCTCATCATTCACTACTTTCATCAGTTCCACATACGATGGATGTATCATTTCTATTCTCCTTCACTAAACCTTCCGGTTTCTTTGATCAGTTCCTGTACGAGAGCGGTCTGCCGTATTGTTTTTCTCCGCTCCGCGTTCAATATCGAATGGACCTCTTCAATACAATCTTCGAGGTCATCATTGATCACCAGATAATCATATTGATCGATCCCGACCGCCTCTTCCGAAGCGCGTTTCAGCCTCTTTTTCACGGTCTCGGCGTCTTCTGTTCCACGGCCGATGAGGCGGTTTTTCAGTTCCTCCGCTGAGGGTGGTGAAAGAAACAAAAGCACTGCGTCGGGAAATTTTTCCTTCACCTTCAGCGCCCCCTGGATCTCGATCTCCAGCAGCACGTTTTTCCCCTTCGAAAGCGCCTCTTCCACAGGCTCCCGCGGCGTTCCGTAATAATGCCCGACATAGCCTGCGTACTCCAAAAGCATATCCTTTTCGATCGACTCTTCAAACTCCTTATCGCTCACGAAATAATACTCCCGGCCGTTCTCTTCTCCCGGCCGCGGATCCCTCGTCGTCTTCGAAACGGAAAGGAAATATTCCTCCGGATATTTCTTCATCAAACCCTTCATGACCGATCCCTTCCCGGATCCCGCGAACCCGGAAACGATCGCCAAAACAGCATCAGTTTTCATCGATATTATATCTCCCCAGCAAAGTATCTGTTGTCAGCGAAGACAGCACCACGCTCTCTTCGGTCGTCACGATCACGCTCTTCGTCCGCCGTCCCTGCGTCGCGTCGATCAAGGTTCCCGCGTCCCTGCTCTTTTGCACCAGACGCCGCACCGGCGCCGAATCCGGCTGCACCACCACAAGGATCCGGTCGGTATTGATCAGATTCCCAAAGCCGATGTTCATCAGTCTTCCCATGGCCTACTCCAGGTTCTGGATCTGTTCCCGGATCTTCTCGATCCCGGTCTTCAACTCGATCCCCGTATCCGATACAGCCAGGTCCGTTGACTTTGAAAGAATGGTATTCGCCTCTCTGTTCATCTCCTGCGCGATAAAATCCAGCTTCCTTCCGACAGCGCCGCCCTTTTCGAGCTCCTGCTCCATCGCCTTGATATGGCTCTTTAACCGCACAACCTCTTCATCCACTGCCATCCGGTCGGCAAACATCGTCACCTCTGCCGCCACCCTTCCTTCGTCGATGGAATTGTCCTCCAGAAGCTCCTTCACCTTCTCCCGCAGCGCAGCCTTATACTCCACCACGATATCGGGCACTCTCTTTTCGATCTTCGCCACATCCTTTTCCATGTCATCCAGCTTCTGAAGAAGGTCCGTTTTCAACGCCTCTCCTTCTTTCTCTCTCGATTCCACGAACTTCTGCAGCGCGGCCTTCAGAGGCTGCTCCAAAAGCTGAAACAGCTCATCTTCATCCACTTCCTTTTCTTCCATGACAAATACGTCCTGGCATCTGGAAAGCGTGCTGACCCGAATGTCATTCTCGAGCCCGAACCGTTCCTCGATCCGCGCGAAATGCTTCATATATTCTTCCGCAAGGCTCTCGTTATATTTCAGACTGACATCATTTTCACTCAGGTTCTCATAGAAAACAAAGCAGTCGACCTTGCCCCGCTCCATTCTCTCCTTCAGGAAATTACGGATCCTGATCTCGAGGAACGACAGCTTCCGCGGCACCCGCACCGCCAGATCCAGATAGCGGTGATTCACCGCCTTGATCTCCACCGTAAACTTCCTGTCCTCGATCACCGTCTCTTCCCGGCCATAACCGGTCATGCTTCTGATCATTATTTTTTCCTTCTTTGTTTTTATAGCTTGCTTCTATGCCTGCGCAAAGCTAAATTGCATTATAGCACATTTCAGGATTTCGGGCAAGGCGGCAGCGGCAGTCAGATCTAAAAACCCATTGGCATTTTACGGCAAGAAGTGATAGGATTGGGGGAGATCAGGGAAGGAGCAGGATCATGGCATTTGACGGAGTAACGGTTGCGGCACTCAGGAACGAACTGGATAACGAATTAAAGGAGCTGCGGCTGAATAAGATCTCGCAGCCGGAGAAGGACGCGCTATTATTGACGTTCAAGGGACGGAGCACGCAAAAGCGCCTCTTCTTATCTGCAAGCCCGACGCTGCCGTTGGTTTATCTTCTGGATGAAAACCGCCCTGCCCCGATGACCGCTCCGAATTTCTGCATGGTGCTGCGGAAACACTTAACGAACGCAACTCTTCTGTCTGTCACCCAGCCCGGGCTGGAACGGATCCTGCGCTTCGAATTCTTACATCCCGGCGATCTCGGCGATCTCGAAAAAAAGGTGCTGATCGCGGAGCTCATGGGGAAGCATTCAAACCTCATTTTCTGTGATGACAAAGGAATGATCATCGACAGCATCAAGCATGTTTCCGGCGCGATGAGTTCTCTCAGGGAGGTGCTGCCGGGACGGGATTATTTTGTGCCCACGCAGACCGAAAAAAAGAACCCCTGCGAGGCCTCAGAAAAAGAGCTGAAGGAGCTTTTGAATTCGTTCCCGGGGAACGGCAGCAAAGCCTTTCTTTCCGGCTTTGAAGGCATCAGCCCGTTGATGGCGGCGGAGATCTGCTTTACGGCCGGCGTTGATTCCGACATGCCGCTCGCTTCCCTTTCGCTCGAAGAAAAGGATCGCCTCGCGAAGACATTTGAAACCGTTTTTCGGAAGATAAAGGATCGGGATTTTTCCATGCAGATCTATTACAGCAACAATACGCCGAAGGACTTTTCCTGCGTCCCTCTGACTATGTTCAGTGACCTGGCTTCCGTTTCTTTTCCCTCGGTTTCAAAGCTCCTCGTCCGCTTCTATTCCGAGAAGGAGCTTGCAACGAGGATGCAGCATAAAACGGCAGATCTGAGGCAGATCCTGACCACGATCTTAGAGCGTTCCACAAAAAAATGGGACCTGCAGAAAAAGCAGTTAAAGGGGTGTGATAAGAAGGACGCCTGCCGCCTTTACGGAGAGCTCTTAAAGGCCTATGCGTATGAGATCCCGGAGGGCAGTTCTTCTTACGAAGCGCTGGACTGGAACACGAATGAGGCCGTGACGATCCCGCTGGATAAAGACCTGTCTCCGATGGAAAACGCGGCCCGGTATTTCACCCGTTATCAGAAGCTGAAACGGACGGAGGAAGCATTGAGTATTGAGCTCGTTAAAACGGAGATGGAGAACAGGCATCTTCAATCCATTCTGATGTCCCTGAAAATGGCGAAAGCGGAGGAGGATCTGGTTCCGATCCGGGACGAGATGGTCCAGTCCGGCTACATCAAAAAGAGGTCGGCCGCAAAGCTGCAGAAGAAAAGCAAGCCGCTCCATTTCAAGACCTCCGACGGCTTCGATCTTTACGTCGGAAAGAATAATTTCCAGAACGACCAGCTGACCTTCAAGCTGGCGAACGGAAACGACTTATGGTTCCATGCGAAAAAGATGCCCGGGTCCCACGTGGTCCTTCGTACCGGCGGGAAGGAGCCGACGGACCGGTCCTATGAGGAGGCCGCCGCCTGCGCAGCCTTCTATTCCGACGGCCGGTCTTCCGACAAGGTGGAGGTGGATTATGTGGAACGGAAGGAAGTGAAAAAGCCGAACGGTGCCCCGCCCGGCTTTGTGGTTTACTATACGAATTATTCCATGGCCATCACGCCGGATATTTCCGGGCTGACAGAAGTAATAGAAAGCAATTAAAGATTAAGCCTTGAAAGCAGGCGCTGCTGCTCCTTTTCGAGCTGGCGGTTCAGCATCTCGTTTTCAATATGCGAAAGCCGGGGATCCTCTTCGAGGATCCTTTTCGCTTCCTCCGACGCCGCCGAAAGGACGGACGCGTCCTGATAGATATCGGCCAAAACAAAGCCGAGGTCGCCGCTCTGCCGGACGCCCATAAAGTCGCCCGGGCCACGGAGCTTTAAGTCTTCCGATGCGATGTAAAACCCGTCGTTGCTCTTGTTTAAGATCTCAAGGCGTTTATTCTTTTCTTCATCTCCGGTATTGATAAAAATGCAATACGACTGAGCATCTCCGCGGCCCACCCGGCCCCTGAGCTGGTGCAGGGCGGCAAGGCCGAAGCGTTCCGCGTTTTCGACCATCATAACGGTCGCGTTCGGCACATTGATCCCGACCTCGATCACGGTCGTGGAAACCAGCACATCCGTCTCTCCCGCCGCAAACCGTTCCATCTTTTCCGTCTTCTCCGCGCCGCTCATCCGCCCGTGCAGATACTCCACCTTCACCGTATCGGGCAGGTGCTCGGAAAGCGTCGCCGCATAGCTCACCACATCCTCCGCTTCCAGATTTTCACTCTCCTCCACAAGCGGACAGATCACATAGGCCTGATGCCCCGCCGCCACTTCCTTTTCTATAAAGTGATAGGCCTTTTCCCGCCAGGAGGTGTTGACCACGCAGTTCTTGATCGGCAGGCGGTTTTTAGGCAGCTCGTCGATGACCGAGATATCGAGATCCCCATAGAGGATGATCGCAAGCGTCCGCGGGATCGGGGTGGCGCTCATGACAAGAATATGCGGCTTCTCCCCTTTTTCGGAAAGCGCCTCCCGCTGCAAAACGCCGAACCGGTGCTGTTCATCGGTGACCGCCAGGGCCAGATTTTTAAAATTCACCTTTTCCTGAAACAGGGCGTGCGTGCCGATCACAAGCGCGCCTTCCGTTTCCGCGATCAGTCTCTGTTTTTCCTTCTTCTCCGCGGCCTTCATATTTCCTGTCAGAAGGATCACGGGGAATGCAAGACCCAGCGTCTTTTCCAGGGAAAGAAAGGTTTCATAATGCTGCGCCGCCAGCACCTCTGTGGGCACCATCAGCGCCGATTGGTAACCGTTATGCGAAAGCTCCGCCATCAGAAGGAACGCCAGGATCGTCTTTCCGCTTCCCACGTCTCCCTGCAGCAGCCGGTTCATAAGATGCTCGGAATGGAGGTCCGTTTTCATTTCCGAAAGCACCTTTTCCTGTGCCTTTGTCAGATCGAAGGGGAGCTTTTCCACAAGCGCTTCGGTAAAGCCGTCCTCTTTGAGAAGGAAGCGGTTTTTTTCCTTTCCCGTCTGCTCCTTCAAAAGCCCCATGCCCAGAAGGAAGAAAAAGAATTCCTCGAATACGAGCCGTTTCCTGCCCGTGATCAGTTCTTCTTTATCCGCCGGCTGATGGATCATTCTGAGCGCCGAAAGGCGCGGAACCAGGTCATGGCGAAGGCACAGCTCCTCCGGAAGGTTCTCGTTTATAAAGAGGTCCCTGTCGTTAAAGATCTCCTTTACCGCCCTTGCAAGCTGCGTGCTCTTCACGCCCTGCGCCACGGGATAGACCGGGATCATCCGGCGCCTTGCCTCTTCATAATCCTCCCGTTTATAGACCCGCGGCTGCTCCATAGCATAGGAAGTCCCCCGTTTCACGAGCCTCCCGTAAAAAACATAGCATTGCCCGCTGCGCAGCATTTTCCGGATATAGCTCATCCGAAACCAGACCAGCTGGACGATGAACTGCCCGTCCCGGCCCTGCGCGGTCGTCACCTCCATCCGCCGTCCCCTTCTGGTCAGAGGAGTCCCGTCCACGCGCAAAAACAGCGCCTGCAGCTGCCCCTCCTTCTCCGGGAAGAGCCCGATCGGCGGCAGCTCCACGTAATCTCTCGGAAAATAAGAGAGCATATCCCCGACGGAATATACTCCCAGTTTTTGAAAACCCTCTTCAGTTTTCGATCCCACGCCTTTAATAGCGGAGACAGGTGTTGATTCGTTCATAGATCACTCGATTGAAATGATGTAACTGTATACGCTCTGCCCGCCTTCCGAAACCTCGGTCTCGAGATCGGGATACGCCTCATTCAGGCGGTCCGCCAGCGCCATTGCTTCCTCTTCCGTCACATCCTCGCCGTAATACAGGCTGATCACGGCGCTGTCCTCATCAATAAGGCCGGAAACCGTCTCAAACGCAGTCTCCTCCCGGTCCGTTCCGGAATGCAGGATCTGCTTGTCGTCAAGCCCCATGTAATCGCCCTGCCGGATCTTGATCCCGTACAGTTCCGTATCTCTGACCGCATAGGTCACCTGCGCGGTCTTTACATATTGGATCTCTTCGAGGAAACGGTTTTTATTTTCTTCCGGGCTCATCTCGGTCACGAAGTTCACAAGGGCGGTGATTCCTTGCGGGATCGTGGTCGTCGGGATCACGATCAGGTTCTTATTCTGCGCCATCTTCGCGGCCTGTTCGGCAGCCAGGATAATGTTCTTATTATTCGGCAGTAAGAAGACATTTTTCGCCGGGATCCCTTCCGCGGCTTCTAAAATATCTCCCGCGCTCGGGTTCATGGTCTGTCCGCCGGAAAGCACATAGTCCGCGCCCAGATCCTCAAAGATCGCCTTCATGCCGTCGCCCGATGCCACGGCAAGGAAGCCCATTTCCTTCTCTTCCGCCGGCGGTTCCGGGGCCGCGCTCTCCGCTGCCTGTTCCGCCGCCAGTTTTTCCGCGTCCTTAAAGAGCCGTTCCTGATGCTCCTCACGCATATTGTCGATCTTGATCCGGGAAAGCGAGCCATAGGTCAGCGCACGGGTCAGCGCCACACCCGGTTCGTTGGTGTGGACATGCGTCTTTACGATATCATCATCCGCAACGACCACGATGGAATCCCCGATCCCTTCCAGAAACTTTTTGTATTCCCGCTCGTCGCTGTCCTTCATCGGCTTGTTCAGCACAATGATGTACTCCGTGCAATAGCCGAATTTGATCTCTTCTTCGGTCTCTTTGCTGATCTTCGTAATGGCTCCGCCGCCGGCCCCGGTCTCGATCGTATAATCGATCTCTTTCCCGAGGAACGCGTCAAACGCGCCACGTAAGATCTCCAAGAGCCCCTGCCCGCCGGAATCAACAACCCCGGCCTCTTTCAGTACCGGAAGCATATCCGGCGTTCTGGAAAGGCAGTCATCCGCCTCTTTGATGATCTCGGTAAGAAATACCTCTAAGTCCTCTTCGCCCTCGTCCAGCAGTTCCTTCGCGCGGTCCTTTGCCGCGGTCGCGACAGTCAGGATCGTTCCTTCTTTCGGTTTCATGACCGCTTTATACGCCGTCTCCACTGCCCGTTCAAACGACTCGGTCAGAACCTCCGCGTCGATCTGCTCCTGCTCCTTGATCACACGGGAAAACCCTCTCAAAAGCTGTGACAGGATCACACCGGAATTTCCTCTTGCGCCTTTAAGCGACCCCGAAGAGATTGCCTTTGACAATAACTCCAGGCTCGGATTTTCGATAATAGCCACATCCTTCGCTGCGGAAAGAATGGTCAGCGTCATATTGGTCCCCGTATCTCCGTCAGGCACCGGGAACACATTCAGCTCATTGATCCATTCCTTTTTCGATTCCAGGCTCTTAGCCCCTGCCAGGAACATCTTCTGAAGCATGCGGGCGTCGATCTTGTTTCTACTCAACTCCTTATCCTCCTTTGCCTCAGTCGATGATCCGAACGCCTTCAACGATCACATTGATCTTTTGGATCTTCATCCCGGTAAAGGCCTCGACTTTATATTTCACCGTACTCATCAGCGTTTCCGTCACGGTCGCGATATTCACGTCATAGGCAACAATGACATGAAAATCAATCGTGATCTTATCATTCCCCTCAACGACCACATTGATCCCGTGCGATAAATAATCCTTTTTCAGGAGCTTCACCAGCCCGTCCTTCACATTCACGGCGGCCATGCCGACGATCCCAAAGCATCCCACCGCCACGCTCCCCGCGTAGGTTGCGATCACATCCGGGTCAATGAGAACCTGGCCGTATTCCGTCTCCATTCTGCCTTTCATAAATTTCCTCCAAACAGATTTTCGATACGCAGTATTTTCTTCCGCACTTTATCCATTATACTTCTCCCCATGCGAAATGGCAATAAAAGCTCTTCAAAAAAACTGCCGTGCTTTATTCACACGACAGCTATTTATGCACAGGGCGGCGCAATGTATCATTTCGGCTTACGCGAAACGCCAAGCGCAATAAGCAGGAGGGGAAGCCCCCTCCTGCTCGATTAAAATGCTTTAAGAAGTTTTGAGCTTCACTTTGAGCTTCTTCGGCTTGCTCCATTCTCCTTCCAGCGGTTTGTCCCTTCCATCCGCATCTTTTACGGTCTTGATGCAGCGGATCCTGAAAAACCACTTTCCGTCTTTCTTGACCGTGACTTTCGTCGTTGACGTTGACGGCGTCTTTATCTTTGTACTATACACATCCTTCATCAGCGGATCAAAGTTTTTGCCCTTACTCCACTCGATCTCATAGAGCGTGCCGGTAGTGATGGTCTCCCATGTAAGCTTGACCTCGCGGGTTTTATCGCTCACCCTGGCCGGCTTCTTCATCTTCATCTTTTTCGGCTGCACATAGATCGTCGCAGAGCCCTTTATATTGCTTCCGTCCCTTGTAGCAGCGGTGATCGTGACCATGCCGGGACCCTTTGCCTCCACCTTTCCGACCTGGTCCACAGTCGCCACACTGGAAGCGTTTGAAGACCATACCACATCCGGGACCGCTGCATCGGCTGGCAGAACTTCTACGGTAAGCCACTGATACGGCCCACCCTGTACCATATAAGGATTTTCACAGTTCACGATCAAAGATTCCACCTTAATGGGGCCGACTGTGATCTTGAACTCCCCTCTTACTTTGGTTCCGTCCAGCGCAGTTGCAAAAATCTTGACATCCCCATCTTTGATCGGCTTTACAAGGCCAGTCTGATCGACCGTCGCGATATTCTCATCGCCGGAATTCCATTCCACACTTTGATTATTGGCAAGAGACCCATCTTCCGCATAGACCGTCGCCGTAAGTCTCTGAGTCGTGCCCTTTCCCATATGGTCATTTCCGGTGATGACCACCTCATACGCAAGGCCTGACGATTCCTGCGTGATGACCGGTTCTTCCTGCTGCGGTTCCTCTGTTTCCGTTTCCTGAACTACCGGCTCCTCCGTTTCCGTTTCCGGCTCTTCAGTTTCCGTTTCCGGAACCACCGGTTCCCCGGTTTCCGTACCCGGTTCATCCGCCGTTGCTTCCAAAGTCTCCGCTGCCTCGCCGGGGATCTCTTTTGCCCCAGCCAGTCCTGGAGTCAAAAACATACCCATCATCAGAGTCGAGGCTG
>JAEESA010000350.1 GCA_016286115.1 Lachnospiraceae bacterium | reverse complement strand
ATATTTTAGAAGTAATCAATCTGCAGAACACCAACAATTATCGCCTAATGATCCTCATATTGCAACGGTAACTGCATGAACATGCACTAAGTCCTACAATAGTGCACTAAAGAATTCAAATAACAGTAAGCTGGCAGTCTGTATATAACACTTCGCAAAAGGCCAGTTTAACGAAAAGTTGGGCCCGGAATTATGGTGCTTTCAGACATCACCATTCTCCGGGCCGATTTCGTTCGTTAAACTGAGGGAATTCCAATTACGCCTTCTTTCGGATCATTTCGTCCGAAATTCTTTTGAACGCTTCAATTACTTATAACACAATTCTTTATACTTCAGGATCATTTCCACGCAGCCGTCGACGCCGAGCATGCCGGAATCGAGACATAAATGATAGCCTTTGGCGCGACCCCATTTTTTTGTCGTGTAATAGTTATAGTAGCTCGCACGCTGCTTGTCGTTTTTCTGGATCAGATCTCTGGCTTTTGACTCCGATATCTTCAGCTCTTTCATCACGTGCGCGGCGCGGATGTCGTCGCTGGCGTGGATAAAGACGTTTAAGACGTTCGGGAAATCCGTCAACGCGTAATCGGCGCAGCGGCCGACGACTACACAGGATTCGCGTTCGCAGATCTTTTTGATCGCGTCAAACTGCGCCAGGAAGACTTTGTGGTTGAGCGGCATGTCCAGAAACGGAACGGAGGAATAGCCGCTGATGGAATACGTGTCCATTACCAGCGAGTATAAAAAGCTGTTCGTGGGGCGCTCATCCTGGTGCTCGAATATTTCTTCGCAAAACCCACTTTCCTTGGCTGCATGTGTCAGCAGTTCCTTATCATAACATTTGATCCCCAGCGCTGCTGCGGTGGCGTCGCCGATATCCTTGCCGCGGCTGCCGAATTCACGACCGATGGTAACGATGAAATTGTCAGTCCCCATAGTTTTTCCCTCCTTTTCTGATGCATTTCTGCGGCTTTTTCCCAAATAAAGCCTTTCTTGTATCCTGCATTTTTCCCGATTGATCGATTCCTGTTTTCTTCCACTCTCCTGTTTCTATTGTATCAGTTTTGCCGGCGAAATGAAATCAATAGCTGAGAAAAATAATCCGGGATCGGCGCATGAAATTCCATGTATTCCTGCGTCACGGGATGGATAAAGCCCAGCGTTTCCGCGTGAAGGGCCTGCCCCTCCACTTCTCTCTCCTCCTTGCCGTATACCCCATCCCCGTACAGCGGGTGATGGAGGCTTGCCATATGCACACGGATCTGGTGTGTGCGGCCGGTTTCGAGGAAAAATTCCATGTAGGCGGCATTTTCGAACTGCTCTAAAACACGGTAATGGGTGATGGCGTTCTTCCCGTCCGGCGTGATCGCCATACGCTTACGATTCTTTTTGTCACGGCCGATCGGGCGGTCGATCACGCCGCTCTCTTCCTTTACTTTTCCGGTTACGATCCCGACATAGCGTCGTTTGATGCTGTGCTCCTTGAGTTGCGCTGCGAGGTGGTTATGCGCCTGGTCGTTTTTACAGATCACAAGCGAACCGGTTGTATCCTTATCGATCCTGTGGACGATCCCGGGACGGAGCTCGCCGTTGATCCCGGAAAGGGAATCCTTGCAGTGATACATGACGGCGTTGACAAGCGTGCCGGAGAAATGACCGCAGGCGGGATGGACAACCATGCCCTTGGGCTTGTCTACGACCAGCAGAGCGTCATCCTCATAGAGTATGGATAAGGGAATGTCTTCGGGCAGAATAAGCTCTTCTACGGGCTCAGGAAACGTAAATTCGACGAGGTCTCCGGGCTGAAGAGACACGCCCGTTTTTTTCGCGGCCTCGCCATTGATCAAAACGCCCCCTTTGCGGATCAGGTTCTGAAAAAAAGACCTGCTCTTATCCGGGTAAAGAGACGTTAAAAATACGTCCAGACGCTCCTCAGCCTGCTCCAGATCAACTTCAAAGGCAGGCATCAGTTTTCCTCCTTATCAGCCTTATCATCGGTGCTATCAGTCGAATCAGCCTTATCATCGGCGCTATCCGCCAAATCTGCCTTATTATCCACTGCGCTATTCTCCATATCTGTTTTCTCTTCCTGCGCCGCAGCCTCCGCTTCCTCTTTTTTCTTCTTATCGGGGAAGAGCTTCTCAAACATCTTGTTCTTAAAGAAGAAGGCAAAGATGAAGAGCGCGGCTCCGACCACAACGAAGATATCGGCCACATTAAAGACCGGGAAATTGATCGCCTTAAAGTAGAAAAAGTCGATCACGGAATGATACAGCACCCGGTCGATAAAATTTCCGATCGTTCCGGCGAAGAACAGGATCAGGATGACCTGGAGGAGCCGGAATTCTTTCGTGGGCGGCACCCGTAACATGAAATAAATTAAAACAGCAATAAATATTATAGAAAATGTGATGACGATGCCATAGAAGACCTGCGGGAACGACTGTCCGAAGTTGAAGGAGGCAAAGGGGTTCCGAAGGAAGTAAATTTCGAACACACCATCCCATACTACTATAGAAGTATGCTCTTCCATGTTAGAAGAAACCAGGTACTTGGTGAGCTGGTCCACAAAGATCAGAATCGCCGAGATCGGCAAGTAATATAATAAGGATTTAATATAGTATTTTGTCTGTTTTGACGAAGTATCGTTCTGCAATTCGCTCATGAAAACACCTCTCTTTATTGTATGAATTATTTTTGACTGTGCTCAAAAACAATAGTCATTAATTTATCCCAAATATAATAATGCGATTATCAACCGCAATTTCGCAATCCAGTTTTGAAAAATAATTGTGCATAAATTTGAAGAATTGTAAATCTCACTGT
>JAEESA010000059.1 GCA_016286115.1 Lachnospiraceae bacterium | reverse complement strand
TGCCAGGATGATATTGAAGGGCATTCTTCCGAACGCACGGAGTTCTGAAGAATGCCAGGATGATATTGAAGGGCATTCTTCCGAACGCACGGAGTTCTGTCGGAAGGACCTGCGAGGAACCGCCGGCGACAAAGCTCGCAAGGGATTCATAGATCAGCGCCAGGCCGGTGGTCACGATGATCGACGGGATCTTCAGTTTCACACAGAGGAAGCCATTGATAAAGCCCACCACCGTTCCGCAGCCCACCGCGCCCACGATCAGGCCAAAATACCCGAGCCCGAGCTTTGAAGCAAGGACGCAGCCCACGATAGCGGACAGCATGATATTCGCGCCGACGGAAAAATCAAACATCCCCGCAGCCATAACAAAGTAAAACCCGATGGCTCCCACGGTGGCGATCAGGCTGACCTGAAAATACCCCAGCATATTCGAAGGGGACCCGAAGTTTCCGGGCGTGAGGAGCTTAAACACCAGCCACGAAGCGAAGATCAATGCGATCAGCAAAAGATAGCCCTTGACCATTCCCGAAACGGTTCTTTTTTGCGCCGTTTTTTCTGTACCCATCATTTCTCCTAAAAACTGAGCCGGTATTGCCTTTCGCAACATCGGCCCGTAAGTATCCTTAGTTTCCGGCTCTTGCAGCGGCATCCGCAATGGAAAGCGCCGCAGCCTTTTCTCTCAGAGCATCCATATCCAGCTCCGCCATTGACTTCAGCTCTTCCTGCGTGTACGGAAGCCGGTCCACAAAATACTTCTTATATTCATCATAACTGGCATAGCCCTCCACATCGGCTACATAAAGATAGGGGAACTGGATCTCATTGATCTGCCCGTCAAACCCTGTGTATTTGCCGCGGATCGCATTGTAGACCATCATAAAGGCAAACAGAGGATCACAGTAATGCCCGCCGGATTCTCCGGTCATACGGCCATCCTGCAGCGCTTCGCCGAGGTCATCCAGAAAGTCTGTGGAAACCACGCCGATCTCCCCCGTCTTTCCCGCGGTAGCGATCGCCGCGATCGCGCCAAGGAGCGGTTCTCCGCCGCCGCCCGCCGGGATCATCGCATCAAGCCCCGGATCCGCCGCCATCAGCGCATCCGCCGCCTTCGTGCCGCCCTCTGCGGTCGTTCCGGCGTACTGCGGTTCGGAAAGCGTGACCGGATCATCCGGATGCGCGCTGTTCCAGTCATTCGCTCCGGCCTGATAGCCTTCCCATCTGCCGAGCCAGGTCGCATCGCCCTGCTCCCAGCCGATAAGGCCCACGTCGCGATAACCGGCGTCAAGAAGCATATTGATCAGTTTCCTGCCGTTCTCGGGTTCGTTTTCATGGACAGCGCCCACATAATAGGGAGATTCCTTCGCCGCCTGATAGACCGCAGGGCTGTTGGTTTCGCTGATGATACGGAAAAACTGCGCCAGATAGACCTGATTGTCGGTACAGGTCTTGATCACCGGCGTCATCTCGCTATCCGAAGAGTTGCAGATGATGATCCCCTGGCAGCCCGAAGCCACGAGCTGGTCCACGGAAGCCGTCACCTGTTCGGAGACATGCCCCTGGTCCACATACTGCACATCCACATCCAAAGCGTCCGCCGCCGCGTCAATGATCTCCTTGCACTTGCTCCCGAGCGCGTCCGTGGAATTCCAGATCGAAACACCGATCTTGATCTTTCCGTCTGCGGGGGCCGTGCCCACGCCGGAACCTCCGGAAGAAGTGTTGGCATTCGCTCCGCAGCCGGCCAGCATGGAAACCGCCATGACCGCCGTCAGCACCAGGCTGGCAATTTTCTTTGTCATCATTCGTTCTCTCCCTGTTTTATCTCTTTTTCCGAATTTCATCCAGTTCCGAAAAAACAACGTCGTTCTGCACTTTGATGTAGGTTCCCTTCATCCCCGAGGAGCGGGATTCAATGACACCGGCGCTTTCGAATTTGCGCAGCGCATTTACGATCACGGAACGGGTGATCCCGACGCGGTCCGCGATCCGGCTCGCGACAAGAACGCCTTCACTGCCCTCCAGTTCCTCAAAGATATAGAGGATCGCTTCCAGCTCCGAATAGGAAAGTGTGCTCAGCGCCGACTTCACGACCTGCACCTTCCGCTCTTCCTCCGCGTTCTCCTCATGGACCGACCGCATCATCTCCAGCCCCACCACCGTGGTGCCGTATTCACAGAGAATGATGTCATCGATATCAAATTCTTTTCCGCTGCGGTACACAAAAAGGGTTCCCAGGCGGTCACCGCCGATGTCGATCGGCGTGATGATGGCGGAGATCCCGGGCTCGGCATCTTCAAAGCCCAGCGTCTGCAGGTTCACGTTTTCCTTTGTGGAAAGGATCGAAAGAAGCCGCTCGTTCAAAAGATTATCCACAAACTGCCCCACCTTGTCCGTCAGCAGTTCCTTTAATTCCGTCTCCTTGTCCACATAGGATGTGCCGAGGAGCTTTCCTTTATAGCTGATGACCAGCACGTTGGCGCCGAGTGTTTCCGTAAGAACGGCGCAAATGTCGTTAAAGACCACCTTTGAAGAATGGTTGTTATGAAGCAGCCGGTTGATCTTTCTGGTTTTATCCAATAATTGTACGCTCATTCTTCCTCCTTCCCATTCTCTTCAAAATATCCGCAGGCCGTGTCCGCGCAGACAAGGCGCTTTCCTCTTTCCACCATCACACCGCCGCACCGCGGGCAGGGCTTTTTGCTGGGCTTCTGCCAGGACATAAAATCGCAGTTCGGATTGTCTTCGCACCCGTAATACTTCCGCCCTTTTCTGGTCTTTCGGAGCACCACTTCTTTCCCGCACTTCGGACACTGCACCCCGATCTTCTCGAGATAGGGCTTCGTGTTCCGGCAATCCGGGAAGCCCGGGCAGGCTAAAAATTTCCCGTGCGGGCCGTATTTGATGACCATGTTTCTCCCGCAGTTTTCACAGACCACATCCGTCTCTTCGTCTGCGATCGAGATCTTTTCGAGCTCACTCTCCGCCTTACTCACCGCCTCCTGCAGATCCGGGTAGAAATTCCGTATGACGGTCTTCCACTCCACATCGCCCTCTTCGATCTTATCAAGGAGCTGCTCCATGTTCGCCGTGAACTGGAGATTTACGATCTCAGGGAAGGAATTGACCATGATGTCGTTCACGGCCTCGCCGATCTCCGTCACATACAGGTTCTTCTCTTCCTTCACGACATACCGCCGCGCAAGGATCGTCGTGATCGTCGGCGCATAGGTGGACGGCCGCCCGATCCCCCGCTCTTCAAGCGCTCTGACGAGTGAAGCCTCGGTGTAATGCGGGCTCGGCTGGGTAAAATGCTGTTTTCCTTCCAATGCTTCCAGTTTAAGCGCATCCCCGGCTTCCAAAGATTTCACGGAAAGGCCGCCTGCCTCTTTTTCTTCCTCATCATCCGTAAAGATCAGGCGGTACCCGTCAAACACCACGCGGGACGCAGACGCGGAAAACCGGTATTTCCCGGCGTCGATCCTGGCCGTCGTGATCTCAAAACGCGCGCTCTTCATCCTGCTCGCCGTAAACCGGTTCCAGATCAGCTGATACAGCCTGAACTGATCCCTCGAAAGAGACTCCTTCACCCGGGAAGGGATCCTCTCGATATCCGAAGGCCGGATCGCTTCGTGCGCATCCTGGATCTTGCTGCCGGTCTTTTTCTCGGTTTCCCCGGCTGCCGCATATTCTTCTCCGTAATTATTCACAATAAAGGCTCTGGCGTTGGTCTTCGCCTCGTCCGAGATCCGGGTGGAGTCGGTACGAAGATAGGTAATGAGACCGACCGTCCCCTCGCCTTTCAGCTCCACGCCTTCATACAACTGCTGCGCCAGCCGCATTGTCTTCTGCGTGGAAAAATTCAGCCGTTTGCTGGCTTCCTGCTGCAGCGTACTCGTCGTGAACGGCAGGGGAGCCTTCCGCTCCCGTTCCGTTTTCTTCACTTCCGCCACGGTAAAGGCGGCTTTCTTCAATGCTTTTTCGATCGCATCCGCCTCTTCCTTGGTTTTGATCTCCACTTTTCCTTTATCGTCCCCGACGAACTTCGCCTGGATCTTCTTTTTCTCGCCTTTAGCCGCAAGGCTCGCTTCGATCGTCCAGTATTCTTCCGGAATGAAGGCGTTGATCTCATCCTCTCTGTCGCAGATCATGCGAAGCGCCACCGACTGCACGCGGCCGGCGGAAAGCCCGCGTTTCACCTTTGCCCAGAGGAGCGGACTGATCTGATAACCGACCATACGGTCCAAAACACGCCGCGCCTGCTGCGCGTCCACGAGGTCCATATCGATCTCCCGCGGATTTTTTAAGGAAGCCTTCACGGCCGTCTGCGTGATCTCGTTGAAGGTAATGCGCTTTACGTCCTTATCATCCAGATTCAGCGCCGCCGAAAGGTGCCAGGATATTGCCTCCCCCTCGCGGTCAGGGTCCGTTGCCAGATACACGTGATCCGCCTTCTTCACTTCCTTCCGAAGCTTTGAAAGTATCTCGCCCTTCCCGCGGATGGTGATGTAACGCGGTTCGAAGTCATTCTCGACATCGATCCCCATCCGGCTTTTCGGGAGGTCTCTCACATGACCGTTGCTTGCGCAGACCTCATAATTTTTCCCAAGAAATTTTTTTATCGTCTTCACCTTTGCAGGCGACTCGACGATCACAAGATTTTTAGCCATAACCTGTCTTTCCTTTTTATCTGTAACTGTTCTTGGCCTTATACGGCTGTATTTCACTCACTGAGTTGTAAATATACACCTGTCTATCTTGAATTGCAAGCCAAATCAGCAGAAAGAGATTGTTTATTCAGTTATTTTGCTTAATTTTTCCTTCGGTAGCAATTTTTGAAACTTTCTTCACAAAGCCCCGCAGCGGTCAATCTTAGCAGGCTTTCCGTCAGCTCCGGGATCTTCAGCCCCGTCTCCTTCAAAAGCTCCTCCAGTTTTTTCGCGGACTCCGTCAATTTTCCGTAAACAGCCGCTTCTTTTTCGGGAAGGGCGGGATCGCTCCTTTTCTCTTCTTTATAAAATGGGGCAAAGGTCAGCTTCAGATTATTCAAAAGGTCCTCCATGGATACGATCGGGGTCGCGCCCTGGCTGATGAGGCGGTTCGTCCCGCCGGAAAGCGAATCCGTGATCCTGCCCGGCAGCGCATAGATATCCTTCCCCTGCGAAAGTGCAAGGTCGGCCGTGATCAGCGACCCGCTCCGTTTTCTCGCCTCCACAACGATCACGGCGTCAGAAATCCCGCTGATGATCCGGTTGCGGACCGGGAACAGCGCCGGCCGCGGTTCTTCATCCGGCGAGAACTCCGAAAGTACCCCGCCCATTTTGGGGATCTCCTCATAGAGCTTCCGCGACGAGGCGGGGTAACAGATGTCTACGCCGCAGCCCAAAACCGCGTAGGTATCCCCTCCGCTCATCAAAGCCCCCTCATGGGCGTAAGAATCGATCCCCCGGGCCATCCCGGAGATCACCTGCACCCCGTTCTCCGCCAATACCCTGCCGATGGTCTTCGCCATTGCCCTGCCGTAATCACTGCATTCCCTTGCGCCGACAACCGCCACCCTGGGCCTTCGTTCCGTCGGAAGCTTTCCCCGTACGAAAAGGCACCAGGGCGGGTCCTTGATCATCTTCAGACCTTCCGGGTACTCCGGGTCCTCCATCCCGATCATGGACACGCCGCTTTTGAGCAGCGCCTCGTATTCCGCCACCGGATCCGCCTTTTTCCTGCTCTCTAATATGTTGATGACATCCTTCTCTTCCAGCCCGTAGATCCTCTGCAGAGAGCTTTTTTCCATCAGAAAACAGTCCCTTGCCCCCGGACAGGCGGCATAGATCCTTGAAAGCTTCGCCGGGCCCAGCCCTTCCACGCGGCAAAGCCAGTATTCATATGCTTTTTCTTCTTCCATTTCATCTCTCCCAATATTGTTTGTCCAGACTACGGTAACAGGCGGCTTCGGAAAGGTCGGCGATCTCCACCCCTTCATGGCCGTTTAGATCCGCGATCGTCCGCGCCACCTTGAGGATCTTAAAATATCCTCTGGCGCTCAGCTCGAGCTCCCGGAAAAGGTTCTCCATCAGCGCCATCTCCTTATCCCCGAGCGGGATATAGTGCTCGATCTTTTCCGACGGGATCCGGCTGTTAAAGCGGAACTCCTCTCCCTGAAAGCGCTTAAGCTGCTTCTTCTGCGCCGCTATGACCCGGCGCCGGATCGCCTTTGACCCTTCTTCTCTCTTTTTCCGCCCCGTCAGCTCCCGAAAGTCCATCCTTGAAACCTCAACGCAAAGATCGATCCGGTCCAGGATCGGCTTACTCAGCTTCCCGATGTACCGGTCCAGCTGGCTCTTCGTGCAGCGGCAGCGGTTGCGGTCCGGGAACTCCCCGCACTGGCAGGGGTTCATTGCGCAGACCAGCATAAAGTCCGACGGATACGAATAGCTCCCGGAGACCCGGACCAGCGTGATCTTGCCTTCCTCAAGGGGCTGCCGCAAAAGCTCCAGCGCGGACGGCATGTACTCCGTGAACTCATCCAGAAACAATACGCCGTTATGCGCAAGACTGATCTCGCCCGGCCGGATCACCCCGTTCCCGCCGCCGGCCATCCCCTGCGGCGTGATCGTATGATGGGGGCTCCGGACCGGCCGCTGCATCGAAAGTGCTTTCTTGCGGTCCACCTCTCCCGCCACGCTCTCGATCCGTAAAAGCTCGATCCGTTCCTCCTTTGTCATCGGCGGCAGAATGGACGGCAGGCACTTCGCCGCCATGGATTTCCCCGCGCCCGCGGACCCGATCATAAGCAGGTTATGCATTCCTGCCGCCGCGACTTCACAGGCCCTCTTCAAAACCTTCTGCCCGCAGATATCCTTAAAATCAGGCTCATTTTCCTGCGGTTCCTCTTCATCGTTCGATTCTTCTTCCTCCGGCGGCTCCTCTTCCCCATTCAATATCGCCACCGCCTGTTTCAGGCTTTTCACGGGCAGGATCTTAATCCCCTTCGAAAGCTGCGCTTCCGCCAGATTATCATAGGGCACCATGCATTTTTTGATCTTCTCCCCGGCCGCATCCAGCACCATGGGTAAGATCCCGCGGACCGGAAGGACGCTGCCGTCGAGCCCCACTTCTCCCGCCACAAACACATCCTCCAGGTCCTCCTTCGCCACAAAGCCGCAGGCGGACAGGAGCGACAAAGCCACCGCCAGATCATACGCCGTCCCCGACTTCCTCACATCCGCCGGATAGAGGTTTATCGTGATCCTTTTCACCGGCAGCGTAAACCCGCTGTTCCTTATGGCAGTCTTCACCCGTTCCCTGGCCTCTCTCACCTCCGAGCCGAGAAAGCCCACCATTTCAAACACTGGCAGCCCGTCGGAAACATCCGCTTCCACCCGCACCGGCACCGTGCCGATCCCGGCCAAAGCCGCCGTTTTCGTAACGCTATACATATTCAATTCTCTCCTTTTCTTATCAAAGGAAACCTGTGGCGAACTGCCACCCAGATAAAAAGACGTGAATATAATAACACAACTTCCCGAAAACGGGAAGTTGTAATTTTTTACGCGGTTTCTCCACGGTGTTGTCCGGCCCAGGGACATTTCCATTGTATATTCCGCTGATAAAGGCAGCTCTCTTCTGCAGCTTTGATCATATCCGTAAACTCGCTGCTGCAATCGCCTGATGTGCTGTGTACCTCTCCAAGGGTCTTATATGAAAAGCGCTTGTCCAGCAGTCTTTTCATCAAAGGAACTACATTATCCGTGGCAGTCAGCATGGCAATTCGCATGTCTTTCTCCCCCTCCTGCTCCACAGCCCGCATAAAGCCCTGCAGTCCGACCAGAATAAACTCGGACGCCTTTGTCGCGCCGATAAGAAGCTCCACCAGGGTCTCTTCATCTACGGTCCGGCACAGGAGCAAGGAGCGTATATTATCTTTTTTATCAAACACGATCTGGCTGAGTTTTCTGTCCAGACTATCCATATATCCATTATCCAGCTCCATGCCGAACTTATTCAGGAAATTCAAAACCTGTTCAAACTGATACTGCCAAAGTTCCGCGAAGGCTGTACTCGTCTTCAAACGGAGGAATACACATGGTATCATAATTGTCATGCCAGTACGAAAACAGCCAGTCGAAGGATTCATATTCGCCCACGTTTCTCCACGCTGCCAGTATGCTTTCCGAAAGCTTATTCTTCATGTTCTCCATCGCTCTGTTTCGAAACAGGGCAAAAAGCACAACGCCGCTTAAGAACATGGCGACGACCGCCATCAGGATCGAAATGACCGCAAATTTTTTTCAAAAGAGATTTCTTTTTCATCCTTAACCCCGTCATGCGTACTTCAGCCTATCGATCAAATACTGAGCAGGAACTCCTGATAATGCACACGATCCGTAGTCTCGGGAAGAAGCGCAAACGTCTCTCTCCTGTCCGTCAGTTCATCAAAGGAAAGCTGTATCCTTGTCTCCTCCGGCAGGAGATCACCGGCTGAGGAAATGAGCGCCGCAAGAAGAGCGTGAAGATACATCAGTCGTTCTTCCTTATCCTCCGCCCGGATCAGCAACGTCACGGAGGAAAGAAGATCCCCTGCAAGATTCATGCATAAGACGCCGCCTTTTTCTCCGTCCTCTGTGCACAGGAAGCTGAAGTCCGGAGAATACAATCTGTTTTGAAGGTGCTCGGAATCTTTCGACAGGAAAAGCAGAAGCTGTCTTTCCTGTATGGACATCTTCTCCGATAAAGAGATGCAGTCAACCCACGCCGCAGGATCCAGCGCATACTCTCTCATAAACCGGGAGCGACGAAGATCCCCCAGTCTGCACTCATACAGTTCTCCGATAAATACCCTGGGTTCAAATCCGCATTCAGTCAGAAGCTCATGCCTGATGATCAGTTCTTCCATCGTTCCGGTCGATTTATGATAGATGCTTTCCATCCCGTTTTTTTTCAGGGCCTTCGCACAGCTTTCAAAAAACCTCTTCAGATATGGAATTTCTGCTTCCTCTTCCCGCGAAAGAGTATAGAGCACCGCTTCCGTCGGCCGTGCTTTTTCCCTGAAAAACACCGCCAGCGCAATCCTCTTTTTATCCTTTGTAAGCTCATAGGAAAATATGTCATTCACCTTCGACAGTTCCGGGTAAAGACCGGTTATTTCCTCCTCCCGAAGCGCAGCAAAATCATATTCCCTTCCCATCTCATCCTCCAAATGCCCAGAGATATTCTGCCTCAAGCGGTGCCCTGAAATTAATGACCGTGCTTATATACCTGCGGTAGGTATCTCTTACCAGATGCCCGTCATCATCTATGGAATCCATGAAAAGATCCTCGATCTCATCTTCCTTGCCGCAGGGTACATCCGGTTCTTCCTCCACCGGAAACTGCCGGATATCGAAAAAGGACAGCGCTTCATTTAAGGTCAGCTGCTCTGCCTCCCCGGTCTCCGTATTATACAGGAAGACACGGGTCGGAAAGAAATCTCCGGCGGAAGACCCCAGATAGACCACATAGAGGATCCCGTCCTTCTCCGAAAGCAGGGGGGCTGAAAACCGGACTTTAAGATCGATCCCGGTTCGAAATTCCGGAAGTTGATATATTTCTGTCATTACATCCATCAATGAAAATTCTCTCATAACGTATCTCCTTTCTTTGTAAGCTTCAGACAGTCGTGACCCGTAACTCTTACGTTCCCATCACCACGCATAGCCAGCGCCATACGATGCACATCCACAAAAGTATACTGCGCTTCCGGTTCCACATCTTCATACAGATCGCTGGAGTTTGCGCCGGTATTCTTGATCATAAAGCCCATCAGCATACCTCCGTCATAAACAGCGCTGCAGACATTGATGGTATGGTTCATGGGAACCACCTGCCCCAGCTTGCTTTTTTCAGCAACTCCGTTGAGGAGAAGTCCCGCATGCACGGTGAGCAGGAGGGTACAGTTTCCCTGCTTCAGCGCCTCCCCGTATTTGCCGCAAAGTGTGTATCCGTCTTCCTGTACGTTTTTAGAGGTTGTCAGCATTTCACTGTCAAGATCAAAGACGAGGGCATTTCTCTCCAGAAGCTGGATCGGGGTGCCGCCGGTTTCATCCGTTCTTCGCTCTTCCGTATACACCACTTCATTGTTTTCCTTAATTATCTCTCCGGTAGAATCTCGCTTGGGCTGGTAGGTATGCTTGATATATCCCCCAAGTTTTTCCGTCAGATTGGTATTCAGGTTTTCATTGGTCACATCGATCCCATTGAACATCTGATTGATGGCAAGGGCGCTGCTGGCAAGACTGCAGTTCCCGGCAAACTTCAGCGTGTTGTTGAAGCCCTGACTCGGAACATAGTTACTGTGGGTCATGGGGTTCGGATAGATCGTATACAGTTTATTCCGATCAAGAAACGTCGGACTCTGCTGATCCTGCAGCTGGATCCAGGCATAGTTTGAAAGCACGGAACCATCCTGGTTTGCATGCACGGTTCCGCTCATTTTGTAGAAGTTGACGGATTTCGACTGCTGCGCAAGTTGTGTCTGCGGGATCTGTCCGCCCGGGAACTTGTCCTGAAGACGGCGTCTGTTCAAGAGCATCTCCGACCCCAGATAATTCACCTTCTTCAACTCGTCAAACTCTTTTGGGGTCAGATCCTCAATGTTCAGCGTTTTACCATAGTTTTTTCTGTACTCCTTCATGCGCTTGATGAGTTCGAGCTGATCCTGGTACATTGAAAGATCCAAACCATCACCGGCATGCAACATAGTATTATAGGCCTCGAGTTTTTGGGGATCGGCGCCTTTTTTCACGCCTTTTTTGGAGAATTTGACTTTTTTCTCATAATTGTCATGCTCCGCCATCTCGCGTTCCATGTCACTCTTCTTTTTCTGCCCGCGTTCTGTATGCTCCTGCAGATTCTGAAGATATGTAAACTGTATGGAAGAATAGTATTCGCTGATAGAATTAGCAAGCTGCTCCAGTCTCGCCTGATATACTGTGTCAGTCAACAGAAACTGGTATTTGTGCTTGAGTTGTCTGATATATTCCGATGTTTGTGACGCTTCCCAGAAAAGTTGCTTAAACTCCTTCCTTTGGTCCTGACTGTAAACCTTAACAGCCGCCATCTTCTTTTTGAGTTCTTCGATCTTCTGGGCGCCGTATCTTGCGGCTTCCTGTGCCTCCTTCAGAGCGACGAACCGATGGATCTCATCTGTGGACATGCCTTTTTTCTTCACGATGGCAGCCACTTTCGGATTTGCCGTCTTCAGCTTTTCCCATTCTTGAGCCAGAAACTGATGATCCTGGCCGTTCATCTTGGTAATGAGCTGGAACCGGGCAGGATCTTTCAGCATCTCCGTCAGATCTGCCGGTTCAGTAACCGGATCCTTGCTGTCCCGTACGATCTCATGGACAGTCTTTACCTGCGCTCTCGCCTGGGCTGTCTTAGGATCTCTTGAATCAAGCAAAGGTTTTTTGGATTCTACCACCTTTGTCTTAGGCGCTTTGAATTTGACCTCAAGATCCTCTCTGGCCTCCAGCATCTTGTCCCGGGTTTCCAGAGCATGCTTCTGCAGCTGATCCCGCATGGATTCATAAATCTTATCTCCGGCAAACCGGCTGTCCTGTCTGGTCAGAACCTCCACCACCGCATTCATCTTCCTGATGTTTATGTCCATAGCCGCATTATGCTGCTGCAGATCATTTGAGTTGTAACCGGTTCGCATCTTCTGCAGCCATCTCTGAAGTTCAGTGTTTATGGCTGTAGAATAGCCGATCGCAGCGCAGTACAGCTCGCTTATGCGTACCATTTCGACATAACGCTTTTTTTCATACTCCGTCCAGTTCCCGGACACCTGCGCCACGGTCGTGTAATTTGCCGTAACCCTACTCCATTCCGCTGCAAACGCGGCATCCTTTTCTTTGGCTTCCCGCTTCAGATCTGCTTTGGTCTTTTTTTTCGGTTTCGCCTTCTTCTTTGATCCCTGCTGCTGTGTCTGTTGCTGTGCCTGCTCGGCCAGAAGATCCTGGACTTCCTTCGAATCCTGATACCTGTTGTTTATGATGTCGCTATTATGCTTTTCAAATGCAAGACTGTAGGCTTTGTCAAACTGCCATTCGCTCACCTCATCCGCACGGTTTTCCTCAGCCTGAAGGCCGACGAGCTGCAGCGCTTCCTTCACCGCATCCATGATTTTGCCCGCCTCTTTATACTTCTTTGCGTGGAAGAACAGGAAACTGTGCTTTTCCCTGTATGTTTGGGCCGTCAGGATCAGTTCTTCCGCTGCTGCCTTCAAGGTTTTGTTCCCAAAAGTCTGATCCGTGATCATGGTAAGGAAACCATTCAGCTTGTCCCGAAGCACATTCTTACTTTTGGATACGGTGGTGTCACTGTCCAGGATCACGGACAGGTCACTGAGTTTTTGCATGACAAGCGTAAGCTTCTGCCCGTTGTTTAAGGATTTGCTCCCCGGTTCCACTTCTTCCCTTGCTCTTTTCTTCAGATATTCCCACTCTTTTTTTTCTCTCTCTTCAAGCTGGCGTTCCGGCTGGGCCATTTGCACCTGATCTCTGCGCTGATTCAGAAGATTTGTCGGCACATTCTGCGCCACCACCTGATTCATGGGGCCTGCGGGCACAACGCCTCCCGTATTCTGCACCGTCTGCTGCACAAACCCCTGACCGTTCTGCACAGGAACCGGCTGGTAGAAGTTCTGTGTCTGCTGCGTCTGCTGTGTGTTCTGTGTGTTCTGATAGTAATTATTCACCGGCTGGAAAGACTGGTTTTCCTGCTGATTGTAATAATTCACCGGCTGGAAAGACTGGTTTTCCTGCTGATTGTAATAATTCACCGGCTGGAAAAACTGGTTTCCCTGCTGATTGTTCTGATTGTAATAAGTCACCGGCTGGAAAAACTGGTTTCCCTGCTGCTGGTTTAAATTTTGCTGATTCTGCTGATTCTGCTGCTGATTTTGATAATACTGCTGGCCATCAAGATTAAAGTTCTGGTCACCCATAAAATACTCCCCTCCTTATTTGAAAATTTGTTTTCCTTTTATACTTCCGTAAGCCCGACCTTTTTTCTGACCTTACGCAGCGTTTTATTCGCGGCGTACGAAGCTTTTTGGTCGTTCTCGCGGATCCGCTCCTCAAGATACGTTTTTTCCGTCATCAGCTCGTTGTAGCGCTTCTGCAGCGGCGCGAGCTCATCCGCCACGACTTCTCCGACAGCGGCCTTGAAATCCCCATACCCTTTTCCTTCAAACTCTTTTTCGATGTCCTCTTTCGACCGTCCTGTCACGCAGGAATAGATGTTTATGAGGTTCGATACGCCGGGCTTTGTTTCGGGGTCAAAGCGGACTTCGCTTTCGGAATCCGTCACGGCGCGTTTGAATTTCCGAAGGACGGTGTCGCGGTCATCAAGGAGCAGGACGGCGCCGTTCGGGTTTTCGTCGGATTTACTCATCTTCTTTTCGGGGTCGCTCAGGCTCTGGATCTTGGCGCCGGTCTTTGCGATGTAGGGCTCGGGGATCGTGAAGACGTCTCCGTAAATCCCATTAAACCGGGCGGCGATATCGCGGCAGATCTCGAGATGCTGCTTCTGGTCCGCGCCCACCGGAACCAGGTCCGCTTGGTAGAGGAGGATATCAGCAGCCATCAGGACCGGGTAGGTATAAAGGCCGGCGTTCACGTTATCCGTATGCTTCGCGGCCTTGTCCTTGAACTGGGTCATGCGGTTCAGTTCCCCCATGTAGGTGAAACAATTTAAGATCCAGGCCAGCTCCGCGTGGGCGCTGACATGGGACTGAAAGTAGAGGATATTCTCTTCCGGGGAAAGCCCCGCCGCCACATACAGCGCATAAAGGCTTTTCGCATTCTTGCGGAACGCGGCCGGGTCCTGGCGCACCGTCAGGGAATGAAGGTCCATGACGCCGTAATAGCAGTCATATTCTTCCGAAAGGTGTACCCAGTTTTTGAGTGCGCCGAGGTAGTTCCCCAGAGTCAACGTGTTCGTGGCCTGCATGCCGCTGTAAAGGATCTTCTTTTCTTTTTCCATAATAATTCTCCCGATCTAAAGACCGCCCGGAGTTTTTCCCTCCGTTCTGTAGTCTTCGTATTTTTTTATAAAGGTTTTATTCAAAATATGCCGGCGGATATAACGGAAGGTTTCTTCCTCGCCTCTTTCTTTCAGCATCCTGAGCATGCGCTCTAATAGCTTTCTGGTGCGGGGATGGAGAAGCAGGTGCTTCCTTCCCCTCTCATAATACTCATACGGGCTCGCATCGGTATACTCTTCCTTCTGATACACGATGCAGGCCGCGATCCGGTCGCAGAACATCTCGACCACCAGATTCACGGGCATCCGC
>JAEESA010000349.1 GCA_016286115.1 Lachnospiraceae bacterium | reverse complement strand
CGCCCACCCGTATCGTTTGCGCTGTCTGTTTTCGCGTTTCAACTGCCGGCACCTCGCCTGCGCTGTTTGCGATCTCCATGAGGCAGTCAAGGTCCAGTGTTTGTCCCAGCGTTTCCGCCGTTTCCCGGATCATCTTCTCTAAAGACGCTATCTCATCCGGCAACACAAGACCGAGATGCCTGCTTGTAAGCTTCATCTTATGATCTTCCGGAAGGATCCCCACCACAGGAAGCTTCAATTCGTCTTCGATTGCTTTTTTCAGCTCTTTCCCGAAGCTTACACTCACGCGGTTTAAGATCACTCCCCGGATCAGTTTGCCTTCGTCATCCGCAAGAAACCCCTTCAATAGCGATAAAACAGAGCGGCTCATGCCGCGCGCCGGAAGGATCAGGATCACCGGCGTATCCGTCACCCTGCCAAGCGCATATGTGGAATTGTCTGAGGAAGATACACTCATCCCGTCATAAAGCCCCATCACGCCCTCGATCACGCCAAACGACCCTTCCCGGGCGCCTTTCCCGAGCGATGAAAGCACGCCCTCCGTTCCGGCCAGGAACAGGTCCAGATTCCGTGACGGGAGTTTTAATACATTCTCGTGAAACAGAGGATCGATAAAGTCGGGGCCGCATTTAAAGCCCACGGGATCAAACCCCCGTTCCCTGAGGATCCAAAGAAGGGCCAGAGTGCAAAGGGTTTTTCCGCTGCCGCTATAGGGCGCTGCGAGCAGGATCCTTTGGAAAGTCTTCGTCATGAGTTCCCTCCCCTTTCCAATGTCACGATGTAGACCGGATTATGGGCCTTCGGCAGATGATATGCCCCGGTCTTCTCGTATTTCGTAACTTGCAGCGACACGATGTCTTGCGTTTCAAACCCGAGGTCATTAGCAAAGTGCATCACCTCTGCCAGGGTTTCCGGCGTAATGATATTCAAAACGACCCGGATCCTTTCCCCTGTTTTCGAAAGAAAGCGAAGAATATCCGAAAGCCTTCCCCCGGAGCCGCCGATAAAGGCATGCGTCGGGATTTTTCGCCCTTCCATAGCCTCCGGCGCTTCTCCCTCGATGATCTCCATATTAGAAAGCCCAAACCGTTCCCGGTTCGCGTGGAGCAGTGCCAGCGCCTCTTCCTTTTTTTCGATGGAAAGGACCTCGATATCGGGATGGAGCAAAGCCGCCTCCACCGACACAGATCCTGTTCCCGCGCCGATGTCATAGAATACGGCTCCTTCGGTAATACCGAGCTTCCGAAGGGATACGCCCCTCACCTCTTCCTTTGTCATCGGCACCGCGCCTCTTTGCAGCGCAGGATCCGAAAGCGCCGGGATCAAAGGCTGGCTCTTCGCCTTCGGATTATGGATATAAAGAAGGATCCGCCCTTCCTTCTCCGGGATGCCGGTTTCCGGCTCCACCTGAACCACCTTTTCCCGCTCCGTGCCGAGTTCGATCCCGGCCATGATCCTGCCGCCGGATGCAAGCTCCGGCAAGCTCTCGTAAATGTCGGAGCAAAGGCCTCTTGCCTGCTCCGTCCCCGAAGGCAGCACGATCACATGCTCCGTTTTACGGACAAAGCCGCAAACATTCCGATCCTTTCCGTGAACACTTACGATCCGAACCTCTTCCAGCGAAAGCGAAAGCCGGGCGGCAAAAAGAGTAACGGAAGAAAGGCCGGAGATCTTTTTGACTTCATAACCCCTGCCCGCAAAAATATATTCCGCTTTTGCTGCCCCGCTGCATAAACTGATGTCCCCGGAAAAAACAACCACCGGGTTTGTTACGGAAGGATGGTCCTTAAGATACGAAAGGATCTTTTCCCCCTCATACAAAAAAACTTTCCTCTGATTCCCCGGAACTCTTTTCAACACAGATTCCGCGCCAAAGAGTACATCCGCTTCGGCAAGCGCATCCCGCAACTCTCCTGTAAAAAGCCTCTCCTCTCCGGGTCCGGCACCGGCCAGCGTGATCCTTTTTTGCGCCTTCCCGAGCCGGATCCCCAAACGGTCTTCGACCCTCTTTAAGACTTCCGAAAAGGAAAGTCCCTCTTCCTTTTTCCGGCTCTCCGGGTTCTTGAGAACAACTGCTTTTACGCCGCATTTTGCGGCTGCCGACAGCTTTTCCTCAAAGCCGCCCGCCTCTCCGCTTTCCTTTGTCAGGATCGCTCCAATGCCAAGGTCCTTTAGAAAAGCGATGTTCATCTCTTCGGAAAAAGGCCCCTGCATAGCGATGATCTGTTTTCCGGATAGTCCGGCATCCATGCACTTTCTGATGCTGCTTTCCTCCGGCAGGATACGGACATACACTCTGGCACGGTCTTCGATCAAGGATAAAAGCCGGTCCAGATCCTTTGTCCCGGTCAAAAGAAAGAGCCTGCCTTCGATCCCGTTCAAAGCTGCTGCGGCCTCCTCAATCGTATCCGCATAAACGGCCTCTTCTCGTTGACGGCCTACAGGTCTCATCAGTCTGAGATACTCTGTCCCGCTCTCCAGGCAGGCCTTTCTGATCTCCTCATGAGCCTGCGCCGCAAAAGGATGCGTCGCGTCCACCACGAGCGCACATTGCTCCTCCTGTAGAAGCGCCGCGATCTCCTCCTTATCTTTTCGCCCGATCAGCACATCGGTTTCGCATGCCTCATATTCGATCCTCGCCCCATAGTCCGTGGCCACGCTGACCTGATGAGGGACTTTTGATTCCGAGAGCAGCTTTGCCAGCATTCTTCCTTCTGTAGTTCCTCCAAAGATCAGGATCTTACCTTTCACTTTCATATCCTCTCACTGAAACCATTTTTTCTCCCACCTGTTTTGTCGACGTATTCCCGATAAAAACGGTAGTAAACATATCCGCCCC
>JAEESA010000058.1 GCA_016286115.1 Lachnospiraceae bacterium | reverse complement strand
ACAGGATAGAAACGGCAGGTGATATAGATAAATTTGCTGAGGATCTGTATAACGAATATACAGAGGAGGAACGGAGGCAGTATTTTGATCTGCCAAACGCAGGCGGGATCGGATTGCCGGAGAACGTCCTGAAGGAACTTCGAGAAGAATGGTCCGATTTCGGAGATCCGGAAGATGAGGAAATGTCGAGAGATATATTGAAAGACGCGTTGTATGCTGCGGGGTTTGGGTACAAACTGGAGAATTATTGTTTTTGGGATTACGATTTTAAGTTTCTGGACGGTATGACCATGGCAGGTATTCGAAATTCTGAATATAACGAGATGCTGGGAATCGCTGAGGACTCTGCCTGCGATAACTTCATTCTCCCTGAAAACTGGCTGGAGGACAGAGGGTTCCAATATGAGGACGGGCATCATTAAAGCCGATCCGGCGTTATTGTCAGCCAGTCAATACATCCATGTAATCCCTGACCTTGCTTTCTATATTAAACATCTTTGCATATTCAAGCAGCGTAATCTTGTCTGTGGTTTTGTCTGAGAAGTATTCACGAAGAGCTTGAATATATATTTGCTTATCAATTCTGTTTTTTCTTTTTATAAGGTCAACGATACACCTTTCCTTATTATATAGTCGAACAATATTCCCGCACGGTGATTTTGTCTCCGTAATCCCGATATTCCATCTGCTGAGAGAAGTGTGGTGAAAATTGAGTTGATACTGTTATCCTTAAGAAGGCTTTTCCGGGGAAAATCCCGGAGGACTTTGAAAAATACCTTTCCTGTGCGGATGAGGAGATGAGCTTTCTTCTTGGTCATGAAGAGAATTACCGGGGCGTGCTGCTTTTCGGAAAGGGTGGAGAAACCCGTTATCCCTTCTTCCTGGCGGTGAAGAATGAAGAGGATACGGAACAGCTGGCGCGGGCAGCCCTTTATTACGCCGAGGATGCGGTCCTGCCCAACGAGGCCATCCGGATCCGGTGCGAGTGCCCCGCGACGGTGGATCTTCTAAATAAACTGGGGGTGGAAGCGGATATTTTTGATGTCGTAACCCTGACCGCGGGAACGAATGTGTTTGATGAAATGATCGGGTAGGAGGGGCTTCCCCTCCTACTCGTTTTTGATAGGTTTCTTTATTTCTTTTGGCCTGTAAAGTCTTCCCAGAAGAGTATGTATTTTCTGACAGAATCAACGTCGAGCGCAAGCTCTTGTGCCAACACCTCGGGGTCGTCCTCTAAGCGGCTCCCGATGATCTGCTTCTCTCTTTCCGTAAGCACGACCATGTCGATGCAGGGTCTTTCGGCATACTCAGAGGTGAGCACATTCTCTTTGAGTGATTCCATATCGGTCCGGTCTGCATCGACAAGCACCCAGATATCCGTCACAAATCGCAACGGCTGCCGGTGTTCTATTCTTTCTGCCTTGAACAGACGGTAATTTCTGTGTTCTTTTTCATTCTTTTCAGCAACCACTCTCTGATAATAAAAAGCCGCAGCATCGCGGATGCGCTCTGTGAATTCAAACCTTGTGACATCTTCAAGCAATTTGCCTGATTCCTCGTCCAACATATCGTCAAAGAGGCTGTGTATGAGCTCCATGTCCAGTTCGCGTTCTTCATTCAGGTAATGGCTCGCGGTGCGATCCCCGGTGCTGCTTACGATCATTCCGGGAGCCGATGCCCTGCGTATCACCTCTGCAGTGTCTTCGATGGTCTCCCTTGTGATGCCGCAGTCATAGTCAAGCCATGTAAAAAACGGTTTGTCAAAATTCAGCTGTTTTATGGCATCGCAGACCATCTCCGGGATGATGCGGATCTCTTCATAAGGCCTGTTGAGCATAAACCTTTTGTATTTCATCTCATCAAAGACCCCTTCCGTATCCACCATGCATTCTATGCTTGTCATTCCTTCGATGCAGCCTGAGGGGTAAAATTCTTTGAAGTCCTCATAAAAAAGCGAGCCCATCCCGATATAGTCCAGCTTGCTTTTTATGCACGAAGAAAAAGCGACGGCCTTTCTGCAAAGGATCCTTCTGCATATTCTTTTAAGTGTTTTTCCTGCGTGATCCAGATATAGGTAACTGTTCATTCTGATATCTCCTTGGTTACTCATTATAAAAAATTGTTCAACATAGAATATTATACGATGTTAGTCAGGATAAAGATAGGGGACAAAAACTTATGACTTGATAACATTGCGAGCAAGATTTTTATTATGGATTATGAAACCCCGAACCCTTTTTTCTGAAGGGCATTTGTATTTCTTTCCCAAAACACTCCGTCAGTATAGCCTTGAATTGAGGAATCTGTGTCTGCCATCTCAATTCGCTTTTCTGCCCACACACAATACTGCTCGTTTGCTTCGATCCCCACATAGTGCCTTCCGAGCTTTTTGGCCGTTACAGATGTGGATCCGGAGCCAAGGAACGGGTCAAGCACGATATCGCCCGCATTTGAGCTTGCCAGGATCAGTTTTGCTAATAGTTTTTCCGGTTTTTGTGTGGGGTGAGCGGTGTTCTCCGGCATCGACCAATAGGGGATAGATATATCATCCCAAAAGTTGGACGGATATGTATTTCTGAAATTACCCTCTGCAGTTTCTTCCCAATCCTTCGGCTTGCCGTCAACCTTGTATGGAGCGATCACTTTTCTTCTGACCTTCACGCTCTCCACATTGAATGTATATGACTTTGCGTTTGTTGCAAACCAAATATCCTCCATGCCATTTTTCCAGTTGTTCAAAGCGCCTCTGCCTTTTTCCCTTTGCCAGGTGATCCTGTTTTGAATATGAAAATGTCTCTTCAAAACGGCAGCGATCGCAGGACTTGAATCCCAGTCACAACAAACATATACCGAGGCATTCGGCTTTAACAGAGGTTTCACCTTGGTTATCCACGTTTCCGTATATTCTTCATACATGTCATCGGTGGTTTTCTTAAACTTGTTTCCGTGGAAATCTTTGGCCAGATTATAAGGCGGATCAACAACCAGTAAGTCTGCAAAACCCTCCGGCAGCAGAGGTAAAACTTCAAACGTGTCCCCAACGATCGTTTTATCAAGGATATCTTCAAGAGAAGCCGGTTCTGTTACATGAATACAGCGCTCCAAATAACAACGCCCCTCCTCAATGCTGATATCTATAGTCTTATTTCTTCCTGCCTTCTCAATCATTGAACCCCCTCCGTTTGCCACCAAATAATATCACATAAACAGGTATTTTACAAAAGAAACGCGTTGCATTTTTTGGTGGCGCATAAGCAAAACGCATGATAAGATAAGAGAGTATTTTGAAATGAAAGAGGGGGTACAGTTATGAGGAGTGGAGGAAGGAAATATCTTGGTTTCATTGCGCTGTGCATGGCGGCCGTGATGGCGTTCGGAGCGGCTTCGCCGGCCGGTGTGCATGCGAACGAGAGAATGGGGAAGGAGTATTCGGTTGACGGCCTAAAATGGGGCTTTGACAAGAGCACGGGAACCATCACGACGATCCCTGAGGAATGGAAGGGCGGGGATCTGCCCTCGGAGTTTGACGGAACGAAGGTGACGAAGATCGGGGACAAAGCCGGACGGTCGCACCGGAATATCCGGACGCTGACGATACCGGAGGGTGTGACCGAGATCGGGGAACAGGCCTTTGCGTATTGTTATTACATGGAATACCTGAAGCTGCCGGCCAGCCTTGAAAAGATCGGGGCACGGGGCTTTCATTACTGTGATCAGCTGGAGGTGATGGAGTTTGCCGGAGACCGGTCGAAGATCAAATGCGATGAGAACGCGACGGGCGAGGTCCTTTGCCATCATCCGGATTTCAGCGATTCCTATAAGAGCGGAGAATATTATCAGAAGCTGATGGATGTGAAGCTCACGGGGGACCTTGTCGCGGACGCTTTTGCGATCGCAGCGTCACAGGAAGGCTATCATCAGGGAAACTCGGTGGATGAACTGGACGGTTCCAATAGGGAGGGAACCAAAAACTACGCGGAAATGGGATATTACCGGGATGCCGTGGAGTGGATGTATTTTCCGGATAACTATGAGGAAGAGTACTGGGGCGGCTGGTGCGGCATGTTCGTGGAATGGGTCTATGATATGGCGGGAGCGCCGGAAGCGGTCATGGATGTATTTAACTGGAAAACCGCGCAGCAGGAATGCACTTACGATACGACCGTATACGCCGGCGGAACAAGGGAGTTTAAGCATGGCGATATGGTGCATTTTGATAAAGGGCATTACATGATGGTCGATAAGGTGGAGTTTGATGAGGAAAACGACCGCCTGACCATCTGGTCATGGAACGGAAATCCGGACGTGCATTACACCTCCTATGAATTTGAGGCGTCCACAGGCACGGAGCTGGCGGATTCGGGGAACGGAACGCACCGGAAGCTGAACTTCTTCTTCCCGGTGGATGTGAATGGAGCGAAGACGGTGCCGACGGTAAAGCTCACCTTCGATCCGGCCGGCGGAAAAACGGATGTGATGGAAAAGACGGTTTATGAGGAGGCAAAATACGGGCTCCTTCCGGTTCCCGTGAAGGATGGCTATGTCTTTGACGGCTGGTACACGGGGCGCAGCGGAAAGGGGCATCTCGTATCGGCGTATCGGACCGTCCGCATCACAAAGGACCGTACGCTCTATGCGAAGTGGGTGGATGCATACGGAAATGTCTGGCAGGATCCGAATGAGACGGGAAAAGAGGAACTGGAACTGTATCCGGAACCGCCGGAACCGCCGGAGCGAAGAGAGGCTTATATCAACGCGGACAGGGCGGAGATCTCACAGGCCGAGCTCAAGGAGGAAGACCAGACTGTGATCATCCATGTCAGCGGCAGCGAAGGCGACGTCACAGCAAAGAATAAAAGCGCGGGGAAACGGAAGAAACAGACCGCGATCAGCATAAACGGAAGAGATGTCTATGTGACCTTCCGGAAAGGAGCGAAGAAGGGAACATACAAATTCAAGATCAACGTAACGGCTTATGGCGATTATGCACAGACCGCGAAGACCGTTAAGATCAAGGTAAAGTAAAATTGCTATTATTAACAGGAGGGTACCAAAGTGAAAGCAAAAAAATTATTGTCCCTGGTTACTGTGGTCACAATGCTTGCGGGTTCTTATGCGTTCCCGAATTCGGTCGGCGCAGAAGAGGCAGCAGGGAAAGCTGCGACAGAGGCTGAAGAAACTGTTTCGGCTGCGGAAGTGGAAACGGAGACGGAGGCTGAAGAAACGATCCCGGCGCCGGAAGAGGAAACGAAGGTGGAAGCCAAACGCACGGTCATGCTGTATTTGTGCGCTTCGAACCTGGAGGAAAACAGCGGACTGGCGACCTTTAATCTGAAGCAGGCGCTGGGCGCGAACTTCAGTAAGGATGAAAACGTAAATCTGATCGTTTATTCCGGCGGCGCGCATGAATGGGATCCGGAAATTGAAAAGTATCTGGAGGGAGCGAAGGAGATCTCTACGGAGCACAACCAGATCTGGCAGCTGTACGGCGCCGACGCTCCGGAGCATGCTTCCAAAATGGTGCTTTTGGAAACAAGCGAAAAACAGTCAAAGTATGAACTGATGACGGATCCGTCTGTCCTTACCGGATTTATTGACTACTGCGCTTTGAATTATCCTGCGGAGAAGTATGACCTGATCTTCTGGGATCACGGCGCAGGCCCGGTCGGAGGGTTTGGAGCAGACATGCATATAAAAGATCTGACCAAGGAAGAACAAAAAACGGCTATTGATAAGATGACGATTCCGCTGATCGTGCAGGGTCTGCAGGAAAGCGCGGTTTCGAAATTCGATATCGTGGATTTCGATTGCTGCCTCATGGGAAATCTTGAGATCGCTGTATCGCTTTCCGATCTTTCGGATTACCTTATCATTTCTCCCGAACTCGAACCGGGGTATGGGCAGGAGTATTCCTGCTGGCTGAATCTTCTGGGGAAAGACAGCAGCGTTGACAGCTACACGGTCGGAACGACCCTTCTGGATGGATATAAGGCGTTTTACGAAAGCGAAGAGGGCGGAAAAGATATGGCGACATTGACGCTCGTTGATACGGAAAAACTCTTGGCGAGCGATCTCCTTCCCGCTTGTTCAAATATCGCCGATGAAATGATCAAAGAAGGCAAAGAAGCTGCCTTTTATGATGAGATCCGCTCCGCGCGTGACTCGGTCAAATACGATAATCTCGGACTTTATGATCTGGGGAATTTTACCGAACAGCTCGGGATCAAGGTGGCGGAGGTTACGGAAGAAGATCTGGTAACAAACCATAATCTTACAAACGAATATACGAAGGATGCCATGACGGTTTCAGAGGTCTTAAGGGATCCGGCGGTGATCTATGCGGTCTATACGGATAATATGGGGAAACCGGTGGAAGCTTCGTACATCAGAAATAAAAACGGGAAACTTGACATTCTGGTCGATGAGAACTATATGCCTACAGGGTTAAGCATTTACTTTGAAGCGAACAAAGAATCTGACCATACAGAGACGGGCGACTATATCCGGGATATGAAAGCTGCGGTCGAAATGCTTCCGGACACAAACGTAAAGGGCAAAGCGTTTCTTGAAAAAGAGATGGAGGCGGCCCGGGATTATGACTTGATCCAGAGAACAGGCAGTGCCGTTTCCTCGCTGATCCAGTGGGGTTTTACCCCGGCGGAGATCGATTATAGCGCAGTGAAAAAGGTCTGGCAGGGATACACCTTTGAGGACGGAGCCTGGTTTGCCCCGGAAGAAGGCATGGGAAGCATATGGGAAGACTGGATCGTGACGCTGATGGATGGAGAGGAAGCAGCGATCAAGGTCTGGCTTGAGAATGTGATCTCGGTGCAGGAAACGGATGCGGTAAAGTCTGACGCGATCAGCGCTGTGAAGCTTACCGGAGAAGATGGACAGGAAAGCTACCGGATCGTTCTCGAAGATACCAACAGGCTCATCGTGGAGGGGGTCGATATCGAAGTGTATGCCGAGCTTCCGCAGCTCAAGGAGTATCTGGACACAAAGGCGACTCCGGAGGAAAAAGAGATGGCTGAAAGAGCCGGTATTACGAATAGTATGAAGATCGGATCCATGATGGGAGAAGAAAATCTGGATGCCGTTCAGGAGATTGCTCACACTAAGGAATACATCGCATGGTATCATGGCTCGGTCAGTTCATGGGATCTCGATGAATATGATGATACCTGGTACGCGGTCAAAGATGCCGGCGGACAGCTTTATGGAGTGTCCAACCTCGTTGGGTCTGATGACGGAAGATCTTATGTGAGGGCGTTTTATGAGGAAGACGGAAATCGTTACCCGGTCCTGGTCGGTTTCATGAAGAGGGAAGATGGAGAGTTCGAAGCGCCGGATGTCCTTTACTACGGTACAGACGGGAGCGGAAGAAAGATTAATCTTGCTGACCTTACGGAAGCCTTGACGCTGACAGCCTGCAGGACCATAAGCAAGCCCGATGAAACCTTCATCTTCCCGATCTCGGCTTCCTCTTTTGTCCTGTCAAAAGAGACAGCACCTACACTTTCCCTTGGGAAATATCCTATTGACCAGATCCCGGAGATCGGCGATGTGGACGGAGACGGGATAGCCGCGACGCATTCGTATGCTGTGGAGGATCTCTATCACAGCAGTTACGATATCGATCAGGCAATCCATGAGGCTCCTTCAAAGCAGAAGAATGACTTCAAGGTTACTCCGGATTTCAAGGTCTTCGAGGAGAAGAAGCTGAAAAAGAAGAAAAAAACAGTGAAACTGGAGATCACCGGTCTTTCGAAAAGTGCTCCGCAGCCGGAGACCAGGATCCTTTCGGTGGGCAACGGACAGGAGAAAAAGGTGAAGATCAATAAGAAGGGCGCGATCGTCATAAAGAAAGGGATCAAGCCCTGCATGATCACGATCAATGTCTCGGCGCCCGAAACGGACCTGTTCATGTCGCACACGGAGCAGGTGATGTTCTTAATAATGCCGGATGCCTGAAAAGGAGGACACTGTGGCTGCAGAAGCCGTTTTTGGTGACCGGATCCTTTATGAGCGGATCGGCGGAGGCATCCGCCTGATCCGCCTTTATGGAGAAACCGGCGAGGCGTTGGTGCCGGCTGAAGTGGACGCTCTTACGGTAAAAGAGATCGGCGCCTACTGCTTTTCGGAGAAAAAGCCGGAGGGCGTAGAGGAGAAAGCAGCGGAGGGGATCACGGCGAAAAGGCCCTTAAGTGGTGACTTTGTTGAAACCGTGGTCCTTCCGGATACGGTCACCGCGCTCGGCGCTTACGCGTTCTATGGCTGCCGGCGCCTTGCTTCGCTGACCTTCGGAAAAGAACTGACGGATATTCAAAACGACGCCTTTATGAACTGCAGGAGCTTAAAGCGGCTGATCGTGCATGCTGCGCCTGCGGAACGGACGGGGCTGAAGCGGATCTTAAGCCAGCTTAAGGAAGAGGTCGCTGTGGTGTTTGAGGAGAACGGAGAGGTTTTGGCGGAGCTCCTTTACCCCGGGTTTTCAGAGACCTATGAAGAGATCAGCCCCGCCCATATTTTTGGGCTGCATATCGAAGGAGAGGGGAAGCGGGCCCGGGAGCAGTTTGCGGCGGATGTCGTGGACTTTTCGGGGTATGACCGGATCTTTCCGAAATCGATGTGTGAAGAAAGTGACCTGACGCTGCTGCGGATGGCGGCCTGCCGGCTGCGCTGGCCGGTCGGACTGACGGAGAGCGCAAAGGAGATGTACCTTTCCTTTTTCAGGGAAAAGGAGACTGTAGTTTTAAGAGAGCTTATCGACAGGCGGCGCGCCGGCGAACTTGGGTTCCTTTTAAGGAGCGGCATCCTTTCCGGAGAAGCCCGGAGGGAAGCGATCCGCCGGTCTTCGGCGCTTGGGTGGACTGAAGGGAATCTATTGCTGATCAGAGGGGGCTGATGTCTGGGATGGATCACGTAGAAACACAAACAGAGTGGGAGGAACGGATGGGCTTAAAAGTCCTGTCCGCATTGTGGGAAACGCTGCTTACGGAGTTTCCTTTTCTTTCGCCTGCCGCGGCGCTTCTTACCCCTGCGACGGCGGAGCGTATCGCCTGCTTTGCCACAGACGGGAGGCATTTGTATTTTAATGCGGAGCGTGTGCTTTCCCTTTATAAGACCAATGAAAAGTTCCTTCTGCGCGCGCTTCTTCATACCGTATTTCACTGCCTCTACGGGCATCTCTGGCTCGACTTTGAAGAGCCGCAGAATAGGCGTGATCTAAGCAGCGATATCTTTACGGAACAGCTTTTGGATGAGGTTCCTTCGAACACATTGAAGCGCCCCTTGAGCTGGATCCGGCAGCAGATTTATGAACGAATGAAGAAGGAGAAAGCCGTGAGTCCGGGACAGATCGATGCGCTGATCTCGGAGCAGTGCGAAGACGAAGGGGTTCTGACCCGGGAATTCGTTACGGATGACCACAGGTTCTGGCCGGATAAAGCCAAGGCCGATCCGAAACAGAATGCGCAGCAGGAGCTTTTGAAAAAGGCCTGGGAAGAAGCTGCTCGGCAGGTGTCGTCAAGGAAAAAGGAGTTTGAAAAGGATCCGGGCAGAGGAGGGAGCAGCGTTGAATTTGAACCGTCTCTTTATCCGGAGAAAAAGCGAAGCTACCGGTCCTTCCTGCGGCGGTTTTCCGTGCTGGCCGAAGAGTGCAGATCAAACCCCGAGGAATTCGACCTGATCTCTTATACCTATGGCTTGAAGCTGTATGGGAACATGCCGCTCGTGGAGCCCTTGGAGAGCCGGGAAGAGCTTAGGGTGCGGGACTTTGTTATCGCCGTGGACACGAGCTATTCTACGAGTGGAGACCTGGTGAAGTCTTTTTTGCGGGAGGCCTTTCAGATCCTTTTGGAACGTGAAGCCTTTGCGGGAGGGACGAGAGTCCATGTGCTCCAGTGCGACGACGCGGTCCGTGCGGTTGACTGTGTCCGTTCCCGGAAAGACGTCGAAAGGCTGATCAAGGAACTCCGGCTGGCCGGCGGGGGAGGCACGGATTTTCGCCCCGTCTTTGCTTATGTGAACGAGATGAGGAGAAAGAAAAAGATGCGAAAACCGTCGGGCCTTCTCTACTTCACGGACGGCCTTGGCCATTATCCGAAGAAGTCCCCGGACTATAAAACGGCCTTTTTATTCTTGAACGATTATGATAAAGATAAGGTTCCGGCCTGGTGTATTGATTTAAGGCTGAATGAAAGAGAATTGCGATGAATATTTACGAAGCGAAACAGGAGATCATTAATACCGTTAAAGCCTATCATCTGAGGGACGAAGCGGGGAAGTACCGGCTTGAGCCGATGCGGCAGCGCCCCATTCTTTTAATGGGCCCTCCCGGGATCGGAAAGACGCAGATCATGGAGGAGATCGCAAAGGAAATGGGAATAGGGCTTCTGTCTTATACGATCACGCATCATACGAGGCAGAGCGCGGTCGGGCTTCCGGTGATCCGGCAGGAGGTATTTGGCGGGAGGACTGTGGATGTGACCGCCTATACCATGAGCGAGATCCTGGCGGACGTGCATCGAAAGATCCGGGAAGAAGGGCAGGAGGAAGGGATCCTGTTTTTGGATGAGATCAACTGCGTTTCCGAGACGCTCCATCCCGCCATGCTGCAATTCCTGCAATATAAAACCTTCGGGAACGAAAGGCTGCCGGAAGGCTGGATCATTGTTGCGGCGGGAAATCCGCCGGAGGTCAATAAAAGCGCGAGGGAATTTGATATTGTCACGTTGGACCGGGTGCGGGAGATCCGGATCGAACCGTCGCTGGAGACGTTTCAGGTTTACGCGGAAACAGCCGGGATCCACGGAGCGGTCCGGGCGTACCTGGAGCTGAAGCCGGACCGGTTTTACCGCATTGCGGAGGACGTCGATGAAACGGTCTTTGTCACGGCAAGGGGGTGGGAGGATCTTTCGAGGCTCCTGTTTTCGTATGAAGAACTGGAGGTACCCGTGGGCGCCGAAACCGTTCGGGAGTTCCTCCACGACGACTCTACGGCGGAGGATTTTGCCTCCTTCCTGGCGCTTTTTAAGGCATATGGAGAGGACTATTCCCTTACGGATATTTTGAAAGGAAAAGCCGCGCCTTCGGTCTATGAAAAAGCCATGAAGGCCGGCTTTGATGAACGTCTTTCGCTGACGATATTGTTATTTGATTCGTTTCGGAGAAAGCCTGAAGAGGAGAGCCTGAACGCGGTTTTCCAATTCCTCACCGACGCCTTCGGAGAGGGAAAGGAGCTCCTTTACTTTGTCACCTGCCTCACGAGAAACGCGGATACTGCTATCTTTTTGGCGGAACACGATTCCGAACTCTATCGGAAATACAGCGACCTCTTTCTGATGGGAGGGAGGAGAAGAGACCTGTTGAAAGAGCTGGGATAAAGAATTAATCTACCCGCCCCTTTAGCTTCTGCATCGCGCGGATATTTGCGTCTTTGGAGTTTTTCCAGTCGGCGTCCTTGTTCTGGTAATCGTACTTTTCGATAAACCAGGCAACGTCTTCGTAGACGCGTTCCAAGTTTTCTTTTTCAAAGGGCAGCATCACGCGGTAGAATTCGGCCAGCTCATCCCCGGAGAGTTTACGGTCCGCGGTACGGAGAAGCTGGATGAAATGCGTGATGCAGAAAGCCTGCCCGTTTAAGACCTGTTCCTTAAAGGAGGGGTCCTTGCGATAAAGATCCAGAAAGGTTTCCTGATAGTTTTTGCAGGTGCTTTTTAAACTGTCACAGACATAGCAGGATTCTTCCCGTGCTTCACCCCATTTTGTGATGGGATTGTCCCCGTCGTCTTTTTTCTTGAAGAGGCCTTTTTTCCCGGGAGTATAGCCCTTCGCGGCCTGCTCCATTTCCCGGATCTGCCGCAGCAGATGGGTCTTTAAGATCCAGGCACTCCCGAGCGCATTCCCATAGTCAAACATCTTCTTAAAATGCTGGCGGCAGAAACCGGCTTTATCTGTCTGGTCACGGATGTCCGATTCCATGTAAGAAGAGGAGGAGCCCAGAACAAAATCCAGCATTCGTTCCTCTGATTTTTTCTCGATATAACAGAACGGGCACTCACCGGCTTCAGCGATCGCATCGTTGATGGGTATGGTATGCAGCTGTTCTTTCATGTGATTTGCCTCCTTTAGTGGCTGATCTCGACGTCGCGCCCGCCGCGGGCTTTTGCTTCATACAGGGCATTGTCCGCCATATTGATCATGGTATCCACATCGGAGAACTGTGTTCCGATGGCAGCGCCGCAGCTGACCCGTATGGGCGGGAGGTTGTTCCGCAAAGCGGAAAGGCGCTGGTTGATCCGAAGGACTTTATCCCTGATCATGTCTTCTGCGGTATCACCGATCTGCTCCAGGATCACGATATACTCATCTCCGCCGACACGGCAGATATGATCCTGGGAACGGAAGCTCCGCTGGATCTCCTTCGCGACAATGCAGAGCACGCGGTCTCCGGCCTTGTGGCCGTATTCATCATTAAAGGCCTTAAAGCTGTCAATATCAAAGACCAGGATCGCCGAGGTGGACGGATCGATCTGACGGATCAGATATTCATAGCCGCTGCGGTTATAGAGGCCGGTCAGGCTGTCGTGTGAAGCCTCGTAGGACAATTGTTTATTCCGCTCCACATGGGAATGGAACATTGTGTTATAGGATCTGGCCAGAAAACGAAATTCCCGGGAGCCTTTCTCCGGGAGGTCTTCTTCGTTGTTGATGTAGCCCACGGCCTTTAAGAGCGGCCGCACGACAAGGACCAGCGTGGCGTTCATGCTTAAGAGGGAGGAGATGATCATGCCGATGATCAGAAGCTTCTCCCGGTCCAGAAGAACCTTCATCTGATCCGTTGCAGCGATCTGTTTCCCCCGGATATCCTCGTTCAGATTGTTCAGGCAGTTTTGCATGTGCTCACTGATCTGATCCTTTTCACCGCGGTATACGTTGTCAAAGATCAGAGACCGCGCCTTTTTCTCCTTCTCCGTGGGATCGAGCGCCGCATCCCCTTCCGCCAGAACGACGTTTTGGACTTCCTCCGGAAGCGTCGAAAGATCATGGCCATACGCCTCAGCCGTCAGCCGCATGGAGTAATACTCCCGGTTCATGAGATGGACCGACTGGCTCATGGCTTTGCTGAGTTCTTCATAGGCGGTGGTTTTTCCCTGGGATGCCTGAAGCTCGGCGAGAGCGTTGTCACGCCGCCGCGTCTCCTTGGCTTCGGTAAAATAGGCCTTCAGATAACGCACATCTCCGGTTTCAGCAAAATAGCGGACCTGCTCCGTCAGTATGTCTGAACCGGTCTGCAGGTCATAGGCCGCCTGCTGAAGCATGATGAGATCGTCTGTATTCTCTTTCATTTCGGTGTATTGGGACGAACTGCGATAGGTTGCCATGATAAGCAGCACCGAAAAGACGATGAAGAGAAAGCCGGATATGAAGTTAAGAATTCGGATGGATATTCCTTTTCTCATTTTTTGATCTTCCTATATTTCTCTATTTTAGCAAGTTGGCGACGCGTATACAAGAATGAATTAAGAAAGAATTTGATAATACATGCATCAGGTATTACAATAAAAAAAGAATTTTGATCTTAAGAGGGAATAGAATGAAAAAAATAACAGCTTTGATCATGGGGGCAGTGATGCTATTTGGATTATCCGGCTGCAGCTTCGGGAATAAAAACAATAACGACAACGTCAGGTATTATGGGACGGAAGGCGCGGCGGGAGAGAATATAACCTGGTCGTATGACAAGTCGAAGAAGACGCTGACGATCTCGGGGAGCGGGGAAATGGAAGGGCTTGAGCAGTTCATGTGGTCGGATTACGCGATCGACAAGCTGGTCATCTCCGAGGGGATCACGTCGATCGCGGACCATGCGTTTTATTCGAACTATGATCTGAAAGGGGAGCTTACGCTGCCGCAGAGCCTGGAGCGGATCGGGGAATTCGCGTTTTACGGCTGCGAGAATCTGACGGGGGAACTCATCATTCCGGACAAGGTGGAGACAGTAGGGGACTATGCGTTTACGAGATGCAGCGGGTTTTCGGGGATCAAGCTTTCAAAGGCTTTAAAAACCATCGGGACGGAATGCTTTAAGGAGATGAGCGGCCTGACCGGCTCGCTGGTCCTGCCGGACGGACTCGAGACCATCAACCGGTGCGCGTTTCATGAATGCGAGAATCTGACGGGGGACCTTGTGATCCCGGATTCGGTCACCTTCATCGGAGACTACACTTTTGCCGAATGCGGCTTTGACGGAACGCTGACGCTTTCCAAGGGACTGACCGAGATCGAGCCCTCCACTTTTTCGAGCTGCGAAAGCCTGAAAGGGGATCTCGTGATCCCGGATGGCGTGAAGACTATCGGCGCGCAGGCGTTTGTGCGGACCGGCTTTGACGGAACGCTGACGCTGCCG
>JAEESA010000348.1 GCA_016286115.1 Lachnospiraceae bacterium | reverse complement strand
ATATAGTATTCCCCATAATAAGAACCGGAAACCCTCTGCACCAGAAGCGCCATCTGCTCATCCCGTTCCTGAAGCCCTCTCCTGCTTCGATAGTCAAGAGCGGACCTGCTCATGGTGCTGGCGTAGACCGTGCGCACGGCATTTTCCAGCTCTTCCAGGCGCTGATCCATGTCTCCCGAATTGGAACAGAATACCGACTCATACTTCCCCGCAAACGCGTTGCCGAAACCGTCCTCCAAAATGGAACTCGACCTTACGATGATCGGATCCTGCCCGTAATATTCGAGAAGCTTTACAAACTGCTCCTCCATTTCCCTTGAAAACTTACCGGACAACAGTTTCTCTGCAAATTCCTCTGCCACGGAAAAATACTCTTCTTTGCTTCGCTGCCGGATCCGAAGATCCCAGAAATGGTTTTCCACTATAAACGTATAAAATACATCCGAACCGATATAAAACGAGTCGTGCGGTTCAAGCTTAGTGCTGATCTCCGGACAACGGTTCTCAATGATCTTTCTCGCCAACAGCATCCCACAGGCTTTCCCGCCGATCATGCCCGTTCCGATCATCCTCTTCCGTACCGAAAGATAGTCCTGCGGTTTAAAGTTAGCCTTGATCATTTCCCGCAGCCTTGTATCCCGGCTCATCATAATGTTACACATCCGATGGCACTGTTCCGTCACATCCATTCCGTTTTCCACCATCGCCTCCGTCATATTGAAAAACCGGTCCCAGCTGTCCATATTCCCCCTGTCCGGCGCGGATGCGTTGTCTCCCAGCACCTGATAGAAATGGCTTGCCATCACGCCGTCCAAAATGGGGCTGAATTCCCCTGTTTTCGGAACATAAAGATGCGGGAGGAACATGGTCTCGGAATAGCGGTTCCAGACCTTGTCCGGCCGCACATAGACGTGATCTTTGTCCGCATAAACATCAAGAAAAAGCTGCGTGGTATCCCTGATCTTTGCGATTGCCTGAAAGGAATGTTTTCCTCTGATCAGCGGAAAAAAAGCCACCGTGTCCAGAATAAAAAGATACGGGCAGGTCACCTGGAAAAAGTTCCCCATCATAAGGTCCGTCGCCCACGCGGTCTGAAGCTCCGAAAGGCAGTCAAACACATAAAACGCGTCTCTCCCCTCGCGCGTTATATGTTCATGGATCTCAACCGTAAAATTCTCAAACCGATGGTTCAGTTCCACCTTGATGATCTTCAGGCCTTCCCGCTCCGACAATAGCGGCTCATGTGTCGCAAACCGAAAATAGATCAGGTTTCGTTTATCCCGGATCGCCTGTTCCACATACGGTTCCATGAACAGTTTAAACTGCTCCAGATCATCCACCCGCCATACCACATTATCCCCCAGGCGAATGTTATCAAAGTTCTCATCCATCTCCAGAATTCCCGATCTTACCCTGTCAAATGCCGCCATATTGATCTCCTTTCCCTGCACTTCGATCGAGTAGGAGGGCCCCTCCTACTCGCGGGCGCGGGCTGCGTTCGCCCTTGGGCGAAAAATTTCCTAACGCAGCCCTGCGCATAAAAAAAAGCAAAGACACCTTTTTCTCGGCGTCTTTGCCTTTATTTATCTTACTACAAACCGTTTGATTTTACCAGATTATATCTCAGATTTTCATGTCAAGCCGCGTCCGGAAGGCTCACAGCCTCTTCTCCAGCTCCCGGATCACGATCTTCAGGGCTTTGATGCGGGCGTATTTTTTGTCGTTGGATTCGAGGACGTACCAGGGAGCGAAGGCGGTGCTGGTTTTCTCGATCATTTCATTGACGGCGCCCTCGTAGAGGTCCCATTTCTCGCGGTTCCGCCAGTCTTCATCCGTGATCTTCCACTGCTTTTCCGGCGTGTTTTGCCGGTCTGTAAACCGCGCGAGCTGCGTGTCCTTATCGATCTGCACCCAGAATTTCAGGATCACTGCGCCCCAGTCGAAAAGCTCTTTTTCGAACTCATTGATCTCGTTGTATGCCCTCTGCCAGTCGTTTTCGGAGCAAAAGCCCTCCAACCGCTCCACCATGACGCGGCCGTACCAGGTTCTGTCAAAGATGGCAACATGACCGTCCTTCGGCAGCCGGTTCCAGAACCGCCAGAGGAAATGACGGGCTTTTTCGTGCGGCTCGGGACTTGCGATCGGATGCACCTCATAGCCCCGCGGATCCAGCGCCGCGGTAAGGCGTTTGATGTTTCCGCCCTTCCCGGCTGCATCCCAGCCTTCGTAGGCGATGATGACCGGCACCCGCTTCCGGTACAGCTCGTTGTGAAGCTCGGAAAGCCGGTTCTGGAGCTTTTTCAGCTCGACACGGTATTCCTTCTCTTCGATCTGTTTTTTGAGCGAAATGTCCTTGAGCTTTGGCACCTTGACCATGGGAAACGTGTTTTGCAGGATCGGTACCGGATGGCTGACATTCTGCAGCGCGATCGCAATGCTCTTGTCCAGGATCTCCGTCATCTGCAGCTCCGCCCATTTCCGGTTTTTGGAATCGATAAAGTACCAGGGCGCAACAAACTGGTTGGTCGTTTCCAGATAAGAATCATACACATCCAGACAGTCGTCGTAGTTCTTGTTCTGACGAAGGTCGCGCTTGTCTACGCGCCATTTCGTGTTTTTATCGGCAAGGAGGTCTTTGATCCTCTTTTTCTGTTCTTTTTTGCTGATATGGAAGAAAAATTTGACCACCAGGTAACCGTTATCGGACAGCTGCCGCTCAAACTGGCGGATGCTGTTCAAATGCCGGCGATAGGTCTCCTCGTCGTCCGTTCCGTCCATGTAACGCGCCGTCACTTCGTCCATCCAGCTTCCGTCGAAAAACGAAAACTTTCCTGCTTCCGGGATCCGTACAAAATA
>JAEESA010000347.1 GCA_016286115.1 Lachnospiraceae bacterium | reverse complement strand
TCCCGCGGGCTTGGCGACCGCCCTGCTTGCCAGATCGAGACCTGAAAATCCGACCCATGTTGGAAGAATGAAGGTAGCCCGCCGGTTACAAAATAAAAAAACGGAGGAAATCCTTATAAAATACATTCACAAGCCGGCGGGCAAAAACTAAAGGAGAGCCATTGTGAGAGAAGGAATAGTAAACTTATGTTTAATGAAATCGAGACCGATATTGGTCCAGGTGTTACCGGATACAGTTCCCGTCTGGATACCATCCGGGGATTTAGCATATTTAGAATGTAACGAATGCGGAAACAGAAAAATCGGATATGGAACGAAATGCTCAGAATGCGGAGTGACATTCACAAAGATAAAAGACACGGTAACGGGGGAGGTGAAAGAGATTGATAGCAATCGCGCCACTGATAATCCAAACACTAACGAGAGCAGCGACATCCAGCCAACGAGAGACGAAGCCCTCAAAAGATATATTGAAAGAAACGGAGTCGCGTTGCACATGGAACCGCTGCGAGGGATATAAAAAGACAACACATCTCATCAAGATACGTAAAGCGAAGAATAAAAAGAAACGGAGGACACGAAAATGATCACAGGGATACCGGATACAGATGTTCACTTCTGTCCATGGTGTGGCGGGAGAATCGAGTTTTGGTATGGAGATGGTCGATGCAAGTGCGGAAACTGTGACGCCACATTTTACGTAATTGAGGATGATGAATCAGAAAGGAGAACGGAAGATGAATGAGATCCAGTTATTCAGCAAGCCGGAGCTGGGGCAGATCCGCTCCGTACTCATCAATAACACGCCATACTTTGTTGGCCGAGATGTGGCAACGATTCTCGGATACAAAAACACATCTGACGCATTAAGCAAGAAAGTGGATACGGATGACAAGCTGGATGGGGTAGCAATTCGCGACCCCATGGGAAGAGATCAGACGCCGATCCTGATCAACGAGAGCGGACTGTATGCTTTGATCCTCTCAAGTAAATTACCGACAGCGAAACGATTCAAGAAATGGGTAACATCCGAAGTGATACCGAGTATCCGTAGACACGGAATGTACGCCACACCGGAAACAGTAGAAGACATCCTGGACAACCCGGACAACATGATCAAGATCCTCACAGCTTACCGGGATGAAAGAAAAGCCAACGAAGCACTGAAACAGGAGGTGGCCGTCCGAGACCAGCAGCTCCTCGAGATGCAGCCGAAAGTATCCTACTATGACATTGTGCTTCAGTGCGAAGACCTTTTGAGGATCACATCAATAGCGAAAGATTATGGATGGAGCGCCGAGAGAATGAACAAAGAACTCCACGAAAAAGGGATTCAGTACAAAACACCGGACGGACAGTGGCTTCTCTATCAGAAATATGCCGGACAGGGATACACCGCAACGAAGACGCATGTGTTTACTGGTTCATCTGGAATCGAGCGTTCAAAGATTCACACCTATTGGACACAGAAAGGAAGATTATTCATTTACGATCTGTTAAAGAAAGACGGGATTCTCCCGGAGATTGAGAAGGAGGCGATAGCATGATAACAGCAGGAGCACTTGCTACGAACATGAGGAACTGGGACTTTTCAAAAGGGAAGATATCGTTTGATAAAAACGAATCTGACATCATCCGGGAAGGACTCGAGAAAGAGACGCCTGCAGTATTGACCAGAGAAGAGATTGCGGTGTGCGGATCAAAAGTATTCAAGTATTATTGTCCGAAGTGCGGGAATATGGTATGGCGGAGATTTGAAACAGAATCAATGCTGATGGAAATAAACTACTGTGCATATTGCGGAAACAGAGTTATAAGACCAAAGGAGGAAGCCAATGGGAATGCGCAGAAAAACAAGAATAATCAATAAAGAGATCGACAGATACGAAGAACTTCGAAAGAAATATGATAAAGCACAGGAGGATATCAAAGATCTCGGCTTCACTATAGAAGCACTGCAGGGTGTCATAGAAGAACTGCGAGTGAAGTACAAGAATTGCGTGGCGCAAAAGGATGAAATCTTTGAAAAGTATCGAGCTTTAGCTGAGTCATATCATAGAGTTCAAGGATGGTGAGTCTATGAAATGCAAATGCGGAGGAAAGATGCGGGTAAAAGATTCCGGAAGATGTGGAGCGGCGGTGTACAGAAAGAGAGTATGCGAAAGATGTAGAGATGTGATATACACAGAAGAAACCAAGATGAATAACATTGAGCACGGACGCTATATGTTAAACAAAGCAAGAAGCGTAAATAAAGGAGTGTGAAGAATGTCAGCACGAGAATATCTGGAATCATTGGAGCAGACAGACAACAAGATCAAGCAGCGTCATTCTCAAAAGGAGGAGCTGAGGCATAAGATCCAGCTGGTTAAAGGAGTATCATTCAAGACGCTGAAGATTCAAGCCACGAAGAAGAATAAAGTCGAAGATTATATCGTAAGAGTCGAAGAGATCGAGAAAGAAATCGACGACCTTCTTCACGCCTACTTCGACGAGAAGAACCAGATCATCAAAGACATTCAATCCTTGGATGACACAAGGTATATGAACATACTCTATAAATACTATGTCGAAGGCAAGGGTCTTGATACCATAGCCACAGAAATGGATTACAGCTACGACAGAATCAAGCATCTGCACCTTGAAGCACTCAAATACTTTGAGAAAGCATATCCGGAACGATGCAAGAGAAAGAAAAAAGATTAAAGTTGACACCCAATAGCACCTTAAGGTGTGTTATTATTATATCAGCGAAGGGCTGCACAGAGATGTGCGGTCTTTTTTGTTACATAAATACAAAAAAAGGCTCAAATCGCAGCGTGAAATTTTGAAAAGGTACTGTAAAACCGCAAAAAGACGCTTGCGGCGCACAGAG
>JAEESA010000057.1 GCA_016286115.1 Lachnospiraceae bacterium | reverse complement strand
CACCGTCGAAGCATGGGGATCCATGGTCATTTTCTTAACATCCAGGCTCGCGTAGAGCGGATTGGACATGATCTCCTTACGGGTCTGATAATAGGTCGCGATAGAACTCAGCTGATCTACCTTTGTCCGGATCTTTTCGGTGGTTTCTTCATCTTTGTCTGCAAAGTATTCCGGGAACCTTTCCAAAAAGATCTTATAGCCGGAAAGATTGAGGCACATGCGCTCCAGGCTCTGTGGCGACTTTGCGATCCCCTCATCGCTGAGATCGAAACCGGAAGTCTTTATGCTGAGGATGTTCTCCGTCATCATGTCCATGGCGTCCAAGATCCTCGGCTGATCCTCATCCTTTTTGGCGCCTTTCTTCCCGAGGTAAAGCTCGGTCAGCTTTTTATTCTGCTGCTCGTTTTCGGTCATCACGCTCGAAAGCAGGGCAAAGTCCGCATTGGAGCATTCGTTCAGATCCTTCGTCACGTGCTTGCTGAGATGGCTTAACTGCGCGGTTCTTACGGTGTTGAAGGGGTCTTTCCAGGACTTCGCGATCTTGCTTCTTTCCTTCTTTGACAGAACCTTCATTTCGGGCAAGCGGACCGGCACGTTCGCCTTCTCCTCTTCTTCCTTTTCGAGCCGCTCTTTAACAAATTCGATCTCTTTGTTGTTCATGAGCTCAGGCTTACTGTTCACATAGTCTATAACTCCCTTATCCGCCTTATACAGCAGATTGATCGCAGGGATCTCAAGCTTTTGAAGTTCCTGATCACATCTCTTCAGGAGCAGCTTTGCCGCGTCCCGGCTGACCGCCTCGTTCAGACGGAGCAGCCCTTCGATCATCGCCTTTTTCTTCAGGATCTCAGAACACTGTGCGAGGATTTTCTGCACCTCCTGGATGTTCTTGCCCGATAATTCCAATTCTTTGAGCTCGAATACGTTAAGAAGGGAGCCTTTGGTGGCATAGGTCGAGATTTTCTGCCTGTTGATCTTGGTATAGGGGAACTTTTTCCTCTTCTTCATTTTCCCGTCCTTCGGCGGGTTTAATTTGAACATTTCCTCGCTGAATGTCAGCAGCTGCGCATCCAGAGCTTTTTTCATGTATGCTTCGTCATTAAGCCTCTTTTCCAGCTCCTGCGCGTCCTTTTCAACCTCTTTTTCATTCTCTTTCTGCCACTCGTCATAAGAAGTCTGAACCTTCATCAGGGCGGTAACCTGATTCATATGCACACCCATCCACTGGCCCTTGGTCAGCGGCTCCGTGATCCCATCTTTGTCCGTATTGTAGCCAATACGCATGTTATCATTGAAATTGATGTTCTGCATCAATCCCATACCCAGCCCCTTGATCAGTTTCCGGAAATTCGGATGGGTCTTTGCATAATCTTCCGCGGCCTTTTCAAGGCCGACCCCTTTCAGATTGGCATAGGTAAGAAGCCTCGACGCCAGATATTCCGCCAGCTCGGGTTGTTTCTCCATTTCCTTATACCATTTACCGAGCACAACCGGCTTCTGCCCGCTCATCACTTCGGGATCATTGATCTGTGAAAGATCGCCGATATCTTCAAGGTCCGGGATCGCGATCTTATCCAGTTTATCCAGCTCTTCCGTAAAGATCTCCTGCTTCGTTTGCTCATCATCATTAAGAAACGCGTTTAACCATCTGAGGTTTCTCTCATGGTTCTTCTGATCCTCCTCAGAAACGGGAACACCGTTATCGTCAAAGCGCACCGGGACAATACCATAGGAAAGGCCTCTGGACAGGGTGGCGTCATTATTATCAAGCTTTTTGCCAGGTTTTTTACGGATCTCATTCGCCAGCCTTGAATACTCAGGATGCTTTAGCACTGCCTTCGCCTGCATGTGCTTCTGCACATAGCGCCAGCCATCCAGCGTAAGCAGAGGATTTTTCTTCTGCAGTTCCTTAAACTCTGCCAACTGTTCCGCGCCGCTCTTGATCTTAAGATCCTTATTTGCTTTCTTCCACCCGGCTGCTTCCTGATCGATGTCTTTAATATATTTCTGTTCTTCGATTATACGTTTCTCTTCCTGTTTTTCCGCTTCCTCCTGCAGATTCGCATATTCCTCTTCGTCTTTTTGATCAGCCTTCTTTTCGCTCTTCACCGGCAGGAGCTGCCCATTAATTCTCTTTGTGCACGCCGAATCAAAGGGATCAAAGCCGTAATCCCTCAGATACAGGGACCGAAGCTTCTCCGTTAAGCGTTCCATCGCCTTGCGTTTCACGGCAAATTCCGGATGGGTTTCCTCGTATTCCTCGAGAATTCCGTCGGTATCCATGTCTTCATTCTCCAGAAAACCATCCATGTTCAGGCACCGCCGCATCAGCTCAATCGTCTCCTCCTGCTGTTCGGCGTTTTCGTTTAAGAACTCTTCGAGCCATTCATCTGTAGCCTGCGCCTGCTCCGGGAAGGAAAAACGCTGCAGCTTCACATCCAGATCCGGGAGGACGAAACTCCTTAAATACCGGCGGATCTCTGCCTTATCACCGCTTTTCACACTCCTCAGCCATTCTGCATTCAGTTTCGCTTTCGCTTCATCCTCCTTGGTGAGGCATTTTCCGTTGAGATCATAGCGCACCGAAAGAAGCCCGATGTTTGTGAACGGGTCGGTGACTTTTGCCTGCGATAAAACAGTACGATCCTGATCGCATAAGTACATCATCCGATACAGATGATCCATCTGTTCCTGAGAAAGTTTTTTATCCGTAAGCTTTGCCAGTTCTTTTTCAAAGCTCTTCTTTTCCTCGAAAAGCTCTTCGGCAGAACGGGTCTCTGTTCCGTAAAGGGTTTTATCCTTCTGCGCCACAAAGCTGCCAAAATTCTCTGAGAAGTCCTGAAACGCCTGATCGTCCTTATAATCCTCGGCCATCTGTTTTCGTTTTTCATCACGAAGCTCCTTCGCTTCCCGATCCTTCTCGTTTTTGGCAAAGGACGAATACACTTTCTCATATTTTTGGACAGAATCGCCCATCTTCTTCAGATGCGCATCCTTCTCTGCTTTGCTCTTATTTTCCACATCCTTCATGGAAAGATTGATAGAGCCGAGATATTGCGTTACCGCTACCCGAAGCTGATCCATCAATCTTCTGCGTTCCGAAAACTCCGGATGTTTTTCAATATATTTTGCGGCAACACTGTCGGTACCGCTTTTTCTTTCGTTGATCCCATCCAGCCTTCTCATCAGGGAAAGAAGCTTCTGGGGTCCGTTGATCAGGGTTTTACGGATCCAGCCTTCCTGCAGCTCCTGCGGGCTCGGGAACTGGAATTCATTAAGCTCCTCCCCGAGTTCTTCAATGGCAAGCTTCGTAAGCTCTTCCTGTTTCTGTTTATGCTCCTCATCGTTGGCAGAAAAAGCTTCAATCCAATCCTTGTTCTGTTTGAGCCTCCTTGCGTCCGTATTGGTAAAGGTCTGCCCGTCTGATTTGTAACGAACCGTACGGATCCCAAGGTTCAGTTCACGACGGATACTGTCTTCCGTGCGGGCAAACGTCAACCCTTTTTTGCCGAGGAGAGACTGTGTGCTGTTTTTGTACTCCGGCTCCTCCATGAACTGGTTCAGAAGCTGGCAGTTCCTTAAGATCTTGAAGTCCTCTTCGGAAACATTTTTATGCGCCTTCTTGAATTCCTTGTAATCATTGGGCAGATGCATGTGCGAGAGCTGCTCCTGGGTTTTCTCTTCATCCAGTTTTACCCGCTTTTTCTTTTGTATCTCCATAGATTTCGGCACATCATTCAGGAAATATCCCTTGCCAAAATCATTCTTCGCCAGCTTGGCATTCATGTAGATGAGCATTTTATCCGGTTCCTTGCTCATTTTCTCGTCCAGTTCATTCTGAGAGAGCTTCCACACCTCATCCGGATCAAGCCCTGCTTTGCCGGCTTCGACATAAAGCTTGATCATATTATGATAAACGGAGCTTGCTACGGACAGGAACTCGCCGCGGGCACAAACTTCCATAAACTGCTCATCCGTAAGCGACGTATCCGCATCCTTTTCATCCATCATCGCCTTTGCTTCGGGATCCTGCATCAGATTGGCAAAATCGCTGAAAAACACCTGGCTGTCCACGAAAAACCTCAAGAATACCAGCTTTGAGCGTTTTTCCTCCGAAAGCAGTTCCTTCGGGTCATTCACGGAAAGTGTGCTTAAGTCAAAGTCCATGATCGCCTTGAACGTTTTTTTCATAAGGAGGATCTTTGCCTTCTTTTCCTCCTTGTTCAGCTTCGTTCCGTCACATACCAGACTGAAGGTTTTGAAGGTCTCGTGATAATCCGATTTCTGTTCCTGATCTTTTTCCGAAAACGCGATGAAATTGCTCAACTCCGCGGCTCTCCGGAAGGAGGAGATATATTTACCGGAATTGTCCTGTCTGAGTTCCTCTATCCAGGGCTGCGCATCCTTTTCGATCAGGGAGAAGTCGGCTTTATAATCTTTGTCAAACTGATCCAGATACCCCTGGGTCAGGAAGTACTTGGGGAATTCCGCCTGCAGAAGAGGAAGCAGCTTTTCATCCAGATCCTGCTGCCGTTTCTTAAATTCCCCTTCATAGAACTTACGCATAAAGGGTTTGAGATCTTCTTCGTCGGAAAGAAAACCATCCACACCGGCCTTGTAGCGAAGGAGCGTGCTGTATTCCGAAAGAAGATTTTCGATCTCTTTCGCGTTCTGCCCCTTGAGCTCTAAATCCTTCCCGGCAATCTTATCAAGCAGCCCGCCCATGCCATAGGTGGAGTAAGATTTTTCATTGATCTTCGCCTCGGGGAAATTGATCTTTTTCTTTACTTCACCCTTCTGGAGCGGATTCCGTTTTTCGTATGTTTTGTCATATTCCGCCTTTGTCTTTCGCAGGCCTTTCTCAATCTGTTCCTGGTTATTGAGGATATCCATGTATTGCGGGAAGACGCTGTAGCCCTTACGGTTCAGAGCCAGCATCGTAGTCTCCAGCTTTTTGAAATAGTCGGCGCACTTCTGCTGCAAAGTTTTTTTCGTGGATTTCCACTTATCCCCCTGTTTCAGCTGAAGAGCCTTCTTGCCCTCAGCGGTTTTTAAGAACGACGGGTTTGTAAGATCCACGTAGTTACCCTTGAGGCCTTCGGCGAGCTTGCTTCCTGCGCTGTACTGGTTATATTCGCGCTTGGCCTGGGAGAGCTCCGTGATCAACGCCTGAATATCCACAAGGTCTTGTTCCTTAATGGTCTGTTTTTCCTGTTTATCATTGAGGAAAGTTCCATCCTTGAGGATCGACGCCAGCATGGTCTCAAATTTCTGCGTATTTTCTTCCGTGAAATACTCAATTTGCCCGTTAGCCAGATCCACAGGAACGTCCTTAAGGTACTCGGCGTCGTCCTGTCCCTGATGGAAATGAGTTTTTGTTTCCTTTGCGCTGTCGAAAACATTCTGCAGGACAACATCATCCTCGCCTTCTTCCAGATGAAGGTCACGGATCTTTTGTACATCCTTATCTCTGTAGTGCTCCTGCGCTGCAGTAAGCTTTTGCCGATAAAGCGAAGCAAGGTTCGACTTCTTGCCCGTGGTGCTGTGAAGGAGCTTTCCGTAACGCTTGAGATAGGTAAAGAACTCCTGGCTTTTTTCGTTGGTAATGTCTTTATTCAGGGCATTTCCTAACTTTTGGGTGTTTACTTCACCATTACGATCCAGAAACCGCTCCAGATCGCCTTTGGTCAAAAGGGCGTAATACGGAGAAGAGATCATACTCATCCGCTCTTCGTATTCGGTTTTCAGAACCTTACAGAATTCGATGGCCGCTTTGGCCTCATAAAGAGAAGTATTTTGAACAGATCCGTCTTCAATAAGGCCTTCAAGCTCTTTTAAGAAAACTTCCGCCGCTGCGCCGCGGGACAGGATCTCGTATTTTTTTGCATAGTTTTTGACAAAGTCCTTATTGCTATTAAAAGTGAATGTTGCAGGGTCAACGGTCTCTTTTACAATGTTCAGAATATCGTTCAGCGCGTCCGCTTTCTTCAGCTTATTCCCGCTTGTCAGGCCCTTAAAAAAGTTCCTTTGTTTGCCCTCATGATCGTGCACGACCGCCCACTGCCGCAGGGCCTCTTTTTCCTCTTCCTCCTCATAGGTATTGGAAAGCGCGTCAAGCTCTTTTTGGGAAAGAGATTCCATAAGGACCTTCTGCTGGTCCTCACGGTACTGGTTCAAAGTATCTGCCTCTTTTTTAAGATGACGCTGGACATTGATCTGCCTCGTGGCGTGTTTGGTGCGCTTATCCTCAGCGTTGACACCGGAATAATCCCTCCCAAAGAGTTCCTTGTAGGTACTTTGGGTCTGTTTGAGGATCGCAGACTGCTTCGGGATCTTCATTTCATAGCGCTCCGAGAAGATCGTGCCCATATTCTTGGCCATGTTATCTTCCCTGTTCTTTTTGACAGTATCAAAGTCAAAAAACTGCTTCGTCTCCTGCTCGTCCGCCTTTTTGAAAAGGTTGGTCTGGAGCGACGCGTCGGTCTGAAGCTTCTTGAATTCAGTTGATTGAAAATCTGACATATCCCTTTACAAGTGCCCCTTTCTTTTAAAACTTCATGATTGTTTCCATAAAAACTCCTGAAACAGCTCCGCTCCCTCGTGCAGCCGCTCTTTTAGAAACTCATGGCAATACGGCTGGTTAAAGAAGAGAACGACCTGGCCATCAGGAGAAAAGGTCTTCGATGCGCTGTCGATCAATGCGCCGAGAAGCTTATAAAACAATTCCATTGCGCCTCGTTCCGATCCGCATTTCAGGATCGTAACCGTTATGGATAAAAGATCGTCCGAAACGTTTGAGCACATGATCCCTCCGCTCTCCGGATTCTTCAGGTACAGGAAACTGTATTCCGGCGCATAGAGACGATTCTGCAGATAGATATCCGATATCTGCTGCACTTTCAAAAAGCGAAGCGCTTCCGGATCCTTAAGATCCTGCAGGCAGAAAAGCTTCGGATCTCCTTTTTCCGGCGGTGTAAAGTCCTTCGCAAACTTGGTGTTGAAAAGCTCTTCCGCACTGAGGGAATACCGGTGTCCGAGGCATAACGTGGGGCGAAAGCCCAGCGAAACCAAAAGGTCATACCGCCCCATCACCTCTTCTTCCGATCCCGTACTGCGGAAATAAACACTTTCATACTTCTTCTTTTTCTGCATCATTTTGACACAGGAATCGAAGAAGTTGTTTGCGATCTCTTCCCCTTCCGGACGGACCTCCAGCCGGCATAAAACCGCCTCATCCTTTCGAAAGGCGGAGGGGATAAAAACCGCCGAACAGAGATGGTTTCCTTCCTGATCCACGGCGCTGTAAGCCATGACTTCCTCGCCTTCCTGTAAGGACAGCTCCGGAAGGAAATCCTTAATCTCTTCTTCATTCAGTTCCCTAAAACTCATTCTTGCTCGCATTTTTTTCCCTGCTTCCTAAATTATATAGTTCTTTCTGTTCTCAGTGCCGAAACGCCCAGTAGATGGAGCGCCTTTCTTCGGACTCGATCAAAAGAAGCATTCCGAGGTAGTTTTGGTAAGCCTCCCAATCCACTTCGTCACCGTCAAATGCCTCCGCAAAAGCCTCTTCCAGTCTGTCCCCCGGCTCCTCTTCCTCATCCAAAAGCCCCGTGTCAAAGGCGCTTTCGGGCGGTTCTTCGGCAAAGGTTTTAATATCCAGCTTTTCCATGAGCTCTTCGTTTTCAAGCAGATCCGCTTCCCCGGTCTCTGTATTTACGATCGCAAATTCATCCGGATACGGATCGTCATAATGGCAGATCATAAAAACCATATAAAGCGTCCCTCCGGCTTCCTTTGCCAAAGGCTGGGAAATCGTGGTTTGGGGTCCTCCCAGTCTGATAATACCGGGCAGAGCCTTAACAGAATTCATAATCTCTTCATAAGTAAACTTCATGACTGTACCTCCGTTTTCGGTTTCTCCACAACAATACCACCAAAGGTCTCAACTTTCTGATGTTCATTTCCGACCATCGCAAGCTTCATCCGTTCTACGCTATAGAACTTCAACGTCCCTTGTTCTGAGCCATTTTTTACCGAATCTTCCCCGCTGTTCTTGACGAGGAACCCTTTCAGGACCTCTTTCCCTTCCTCATCTTTTTCATAGCAGGCGCTGCAGATATGGATCGCGTGGTTTGAGGCAAATGTCTCTTTGGGCTTTGCTTCCTTAAACGCCTCTTCTCCATACAGCAATGTTTGAGCATGGATCCCGCCCATTACGGTATTTCCCTGTTTCAGCTCATTGGCGATCGCTTCCACCAGCTTATCTCCGTCGTTCCAGATTTTTTCGTCAAGGAAATGACTGGTCAGATTGTTTGCTGTCAGAAGACGCGGGATCTCTACCAACGGCACCCCGCCTGAATGTTCACGATCGGGAATATTGGACTTGATCTTTTTCTTGGTTACGGGATTGATCTTTTCCTCCCCTTTTTCATCCAGTTCAGTCTTATACGAGATAAAGTCCTTATCCGTGTTGAGCTGTTTCGCCGTCTCCACTACAAGGTTTTCATTCGCACCGTTATCCTGAAAGAGATCATTTGCGATCGACACGGTGGAGCAGCTGGCACAGGTTCCTCCATATAAGTCCGCATTGTTAATTCCCTGACGCTTCACATTTTTCTGCATACCCATGGGATTCGGATAAACCGTAAACTCATGCGTTTCTGCCTGCAGGTTCTCGTTCATGATCGTGGTTGTAACGTTCGCCTGAGTCATGTCCAGGCTCTGCGGATCCATCACCTTCATTTCAAAGTTTTCCCCGCCGAATTCCGGATCCTCATTTCCCGGTTCAAACTTCGTCGGCGGATTCATCCGGCGGCGGTAATCCGTCAAAAGAGCCAGCGCTAAGGGCTTCGTTCCCTGATACCTCTTCAGATCGTTATATTGCTGCTGCGTGAGCATCTCAAGCTTCAGACCCACCCGTTGCATTTCCCTCAGCGCCTCAGAAAGGTCGCCCATCCTTTTCTGGCTTTCCTTATAGTGGGTATGTTCATGATGGAAATACTTGGGAATATTCAGATTTATTCCATTCAAAACCTCGCTCGCCTCTTTCGGTATCGGTATGGTGGCAAAGATACTCGGATCGGCGTCCAGATTTCGGAATTGTTCCTGCTCCGCTTTCATCTGCTGCCTTTTTTGCTCGTATTTCGGTTGAAATTTTAATCTGTAATCATGGTGAAGCTCTATCACATCATTGTTTATATCATTGTATTTCTTCTCCAGTTCAAGGGGAAGTTTTCCCTGCTCTTTCAGGACTATAAGTCTGTCACGAAATTCCTTTCTTTTTCTCTCTTCCTCCACGAGCTGTTTACCGAACTTCTTCATTTCATTCGAATCTGAAAGATTTGCACGGTAGGCGTTTGAGAAAATCTGTCTCATATGAAGGAGATGATTAATTGCCTCCGTATATTCAACAGGTTCCATTTCCCCCTGCTCTTCCTGGACCTGTTCGATGACTTCCTCCTGCTGTTCGACGACATTTTTCTGCTCCTCAACTTGTTTGACCTTCTCTGTTTTTTCGGTCTTTTCAGTGTTTACAGGCTTCTCCGTCTTCTTTTGCTGCTCGGCTTCCCGACGCGATTCGACGGAAGCATCAATATTTTTTTCCAGCTGCCGCTTGGCCATCATCCCAAACTTCTGCGTGTTCAAAGCGCGTTTCATGGCTTTGACAGCCTTCAGGATGTCCCTTGCCATGGCTTTCTTTTTGGAAACGCCCCGGTTAAAGGTGAACGGAAAATTATGGGCGTTCAGATAGCTCTGCGCGTCCTTTTCCAGGATTTCCAGGGAATCCATAACGCTTCCCGTGTCAAGGTTATCAATGTTAAAGAACCTCTCGATACCATTTTTCATCCGCGAGAAGTTTTTGGTCGTTTCCTTACGGCTTTCCATCCTTTTCTGGACATCGAGAAGAAGCTTGTTCATGAGCGTGAACTCATCATCAGGCATCACATACTCGCCCTTTTTCGGCTTCTCCACCTCCGCGGTCGTGCGCTCATGGTAGTACTTCCATTCCATCCCGTTTTTGGTTTCTTCGATATACTTGTTCTTTTCCTCCTCGTTCATCAGATCAAAGTCTCTTCTTTGCTCCGTGATCTGCGAGGGATTCCCGAACATCATCTGATTTTTGCCCACATTGTCGATCATTTTGGGCCCCGGACCCTCATCGCCTTCCGATCCGGGCATCTTAAAGCCTTTTTTATTCTGATTCAGCTCTATCTGCTGATCCTTATACTGGTTTTGGAACTTTTTATCCAGCTTCTCCTTAAATTCTGATTCCATGTATGATCCCCTTTCCTTATTTATTCGCCTTCGCCTTCGTCGTCGTCAAGATCGATCTTCTTCTCGTCCTTGATCCGGAGCTCTTCCTCTTCCTCTTCATCCGGCTCTTCGTCGATCTCTTCTTCCAGCTTGAATTCCTTGTGCATCAGCACCTTGATGCCATAAGTTCCAGTTTTCTTCTCTTCCTTCTTTTCCTCTTTCTTCTCCTCCTTCTTCTCTTCCTTTACCTCTTCCTTCTTTTCTTCCTTCTTCTCCTCTTTCTTTTCCTCTTTCTTCTCCTCGACCTTCTCCTTCGGCTTTTCTTCTTCCTCTTCCTCGTCGTCTTCTGCATCGAGATCGATCTGTTTCACGGACTTGATCTTGATCTCTCCTTCTTCCTTTATCTCTTCTTTCTTTTCTTCGACCTTTTCTTCCGGCTTCTGGTCTTCCTTCTTCTCTTCTTCTTTCTTCTCTTCGATCTTTTCTTCCGGCTTCTCTTCTTCCTTCTTCTCTTCTTCTTTCTTTTCTTCGACCTTTTCTTCGACCTTCTCTTCTTTCTTCTCCTCTGCCTTCTTTTCCTCTTCCCTAACGATCTTCTTACCGGCTACCTTGCCGTACATAACCGAGACTTCAGAGTCTATAACGGGAAGGACCAGGTGCACGTTCTTCGAGACCGTGTTTCCGATGATCTTGGGCAGATCGATCACGACATCCGTCAGAGAAATATTGGAGGAATAACTCTTATCAATGTGCTCCTCCAGCTTCTTCTTCACCACGATCATATATTGACGCAGGAACCTGCCCTCCCGGAGGTCCCGTTCCGTCAGATCATTTTCGGAGATCTTTTTCCCGCTGATAATATCTTCGGTGTTCCTTCTCTGAACCCCCCGGAACTCATTATATAACTGATAGAGTTCTGCTCCTCCTTCGGGGTAAGTCCTCCAGCTTTCCATCTCCCGGTCCATCTTCGCATATTCACTCTCGATCTCTGCTTTATGAAGGATCCTGCGGTATGCTTCCTCCGCGTCATTCAAAAGATCCTGGAGGACTCTCTTTTCTTCGGGTTTGGCCTTCGTCTTATTATTTTCCTTCAGAGTATCCAGCAGCTTGCTTTCTTCCGCGTCCCCTGCCTTTATTCTCTGCCGGAGAGGCTCTTTTTCCTCTGCTTTGATCTTTTCGTAGAGGTCCTTATCATTCGCCTCTTCCGCTGCATTCATTCTGGCGTTGATCTTATCCAGCTCCGCCTGGAGCTTTTTATTTTCCGCCTTCTGAGCCCGGTATTTTTCCAGCGTTTCGGGGTCGGTCTCTCCCAGTTTATTATAGTAAAGCTCCATTTTCCCTTCGAGGATCTGCTTCTGCTCAGGCTCGAGATCAGTATAGCTTTTCGTTTCATTAGTGAAGTCATCCAGCAGAAACTTTCTGTCGATAAACGCCGGCCGTTTGATATCGACATCCAAAGCCGCCTTTGCGCTTTGCCGGACCGGATTGTCGAATTCCAGATCCTCACGGTATCTCATGAAAGCATCCAAAAACGGCCCTTCATAGGATTCGATCCTGCGGGGCACAAAGAAGAACAGGTCCGCCTGCTGTCTTTCCCGCAGTGCCGCGTATTTTTCCAGCATATCGTCTACGACTTCGAGATGCTCCAGTTCCCTTACGAAGCTTTCCAATCCCTCTCTGTCTTTCTTTTCGAAAGCAGTCCTCAATCTGCGCGGCAGCTCAAACGGTTTTTCAAAGAGATAGTTGACGTCAAGATGCCCCTTTTGGCCATAAAGCGGGATCCCGATGCCGTTTATGATCTCATTTTCAAAAAACTCCTTCTGCTGTTCGGTCCAGTCCTTTCCCTCTGCGGGGAAATTCTTTAATAACGTCTTTAAGGAAGTTTTCACCGGTTTGTGCTCAACGATCTGTCCGTTCTTCTCTTCATAAGTCGGCCCCAAAAACTGCTTTAAGGTCTGGTTATTGATAACGATCTCTCCGCCCTCTTCTTTATTGATCAAACCGATGAATTTTCCGAAATACTTCTTCTCAAACTCCTCCATTTTGGCAGGCGCGTCTTTATCACCGTATTCTATCTTAACCTCTTTAAGCGCATCCTCCCGTTTCATTTTCTCCATGCTGTTCAACGCCGATTTTAATGCCGATTCGGGATTCCTGCCGTCCGATGCCTCCTGATTCTGGATCTTCAGGATCAGGTCCAGCTTCGGATCCAACTTATCACTGATCCGCAGTTGATCCAGATCATTGATATCGGAGCGGAGATCATAAACCAGATTATTGTATTCCTCCAGCGTATTCTGAAGCCGAAGCTGGGACTTGGAGAAAACAAGCAGCGGTTCCGGAACCGGGATCCCCAGCTCTTCCGCCTTCATCAGGATCAGCGCCACTTTCTCTCCCGTCTGATCATTAGTCGGATCGTTTTTATCCTTCAGATCGAGGATCTCTCTGATCGCATCAAGGAACTCCTTCCCCTTTTCTCTTAAGGCCGGATGTTTATATTCATTTCCTTCCTTCGTACGGCGAACAGTGTCACCTTTAACCTCGACCTTCCTCTTTTCACGTTTGAACGTCTTAGAGCCCGGCACCTCCGGCAGCAGCTGGGTAAAGGCCCATAAGAAATCCTCCGCCATCATGGAACCGCCTACCGTACTGACCAGCATGGACATGATCTGTTTCTTGTTGGCCTTGATATTTGTCGCGTTTCCGTAATCAATGAGGGTGATCTTTTCATCCGAAATAAGCATGTTTCCGGCATGCATGTCTCCATGGACGAAGTTGGTGCCAAAGATAGCTTCGTAAGACCACTTTTCGGCAAGCTTCACCAGGTGCTTCCTTCGTTTTTCCACTTCCTCCAGTTTTGCGACCAAGCGTTTCCTCCGTTCCTGGAATAAGGGCAGATTCTGGGCCGTCAGGCCGCGCTGTTTCACGCCTTTGGGACTGTCTTTAAGCCCCTCCAAAGGATCCGTTCTCCATTTCTGAACTTCGGCAATATACCTGTCGATCGTGATCCCTTCCGCCAGATCCAGGGCATAGCAGTCCTCCTCCGGTGCAAGATCATTATTGACATTCACGGAGGTCGCGTCATCCTTCTGCTTGGTGTACGCTTTATAACCCTCTTTGGCGTTCTCCACCTCTTTTTTGAAATTGAACTCTTCCTCTATCTTTTGGAGCTCCACGAGGAAGGAAAGCTCCATTCCGCCGGGCATTATAATGTCCTGATCCGCTTTGTTCAGTTCATCTTCGATATCGATGTCGTCGTCATCCGTTTTTCTGGCGCAGACACGCATCAATTCTTTTTCCCGCTCCATCCGTTCTTTGGCGTTCGGACGCAGGATCTTGATCACGACTTCCTTTCCGTTACCGGCCGTACCGCCTTCGAGACGGCAGAGGAAGGCCTGACCGATGGAGGCGGCGCCAAGGGACTTGATGATCGTGATCGATTCCACCTTTTTCGGCTCGCCTTTTTTGTTGTTATTGTCGACAAACTGCTTCAGCCGTTTCTCCACATATTCCCGCGGAATTTCCTCCAGATTGGACCGGACATCCTTCAAAAGGGGCTTTAAGGAAGACAGCAGCATGGTTTCCGGGATCCCCTGCACCATCTTCTGAAGAAGCGGGCCCGCGCCCCGGATCAGAGCGCCAAGATTTTGCCCGGCGTAATTTCCGTCGTGCTCGTATTTTTCAGTGGAATCATGCCCTTCCTTAAACGTGATGTCTTCGGGCTTTAAGGACTTGAAAAGACTGGAAAGCATGGCGCGCTTATCCTGCTTTCCGGCGAATTTGAAATAGTTGTTCAGCGTGATATGCCAGAACTTGCCCTTGCCCTTATCCTTTGAGATATTGCTGCGCAAAAGATCCCTTGCCACGCCTTCCCGCGGTTCGATGGGATTTGCGTCGTCTCCGTTCAGCGCGACATTCGTCCACTGGTTGATGGACGTAAGCATCCCGTTATAGGACTCGTCGATCGTTTCATTGATATTTTCAGCGGTTTCGCTGATCAGATCCGCGTTTTCGTCTTTGTTCAGGAACTGCTCCAGATAATCCGCGGAAAACTGCGCGCCGGTTTGTTTCAGATCTTCCTCAACGCGCGTAAAGAGCCCGCGCAGGGTCTTAAAGATCCCTGAAACAATACCTCCTTCTCCGTGGCCCATTTTCAGCATCATCCGGCCCATCATCGTATTGACCTCGGGAACCAGCACCTCCTGATAAGGCAGATGCTCCTTCGGCTTTTCGAGGGCTTCCTTTTCCCATTTGGGGATCTTCTTTGATTTCCGGATCCTTTCCTGTTTGTACTCAAGAGCCTTGTTATATCTGTCTAT
>JAEESA010000056.1 GCA_016286115.1 Lachnospiraceae bacterium | reverse complement strand
GAACCGGAACCAGATGTAGATCAGCATGCAGATGCAGGCCACGATGACGGCGATGATGGCGTCACGACGCATCTCGCTGGAGATCGTCGAACCGATGGTCTGTACCTCGATCGAGCTCTCATCCACACCGTAGTTTGTGATCAGCATATCCGTGACCTGATCGCTCTCTTCGGAATTCAGCGCTCTGGTCCGGATCGAAACTTCGTTGGTGCCGGTGATCGTCGTTGCGGATACGTCCGAGTCGCCCGTGATCGCGATCACTTCGGGAACGATCGTGCTTTCCAGCTCATCGATCGTATAGGTTTTTCCGAGGTCAGCCTGTACTGCCGTACCTCCCTGGAAGTCGATACCATAGTTCAGGGGCTTGCCGGTTGTGGCTCCGAAAGCGCCCATGCCGATGAAACCGATAACGATCACGACAAGCGAGATCGAAAGGAATACTTTTCTGTGTTCGACAAAGTGGAACGGCTTTCTTTCCTTTGCCTTTCCGTAGAACTTCACATTCTGTACGCCGATGGCGAAGATGCTGTAGTTCACGAGTCTTGAGATCACAAGCGCTGTGAACATGGAGACCAGAATGGAGATCATCAATGTGTTCGCGAAGCCCTTGACCGTACCGGAGCCGAGGAAATGCAGCACCACAGCCGCGATAAAGGTCGTGATATTTCCGTCGATGATAGCGGACAGAGCCTTTTTATAACCGGTCTGGATCGCGGTATGCACCGACGCTCCTTTTGCGGTCTCCTCACGGATACGGGCAAAGATGATGACGTTCGCATCCACCGCCATACCAATACCGAGGATCACACCGGCGATACCGGGCAGGGTCAGAACGATATCATACAGATAGATCAGCGACACCACAATAGCGGTATAAAGGGCAAGCGCGATCGATGCCGCGACACCCATGATGCCGTATATAATGATCATGAAAACCATAACGATCAGAAGACCGATGCCGGCTGCCAGAAGGGAAGTCGACAGAGCCTGTCCGCCGAGGGATGCGCCCACGACCTGATGCTGAAGTTCTGCAAGCGTCAGGTTGATCGCGCCGATACGGATGAAGGTGGCCAGGTTTTCCGCCGCTTCATAGCTTTCCATACCGGTGATCACGCACTGGCCGTCGGTGATGGCTGCCTGCACCTTCGGCACACTGATAAAATGATCGTCGTAATAGATACCGATGGATTCGCCGGCCGCATACGCCTTTGTCGTCGCATCGCCAAACGCCTTCGCACCCTCGGAGCTCAGTGTCAGGGACACGATCGGCTCTTCATTTCCCAGCGTCGAATCCTGCTGATATCTGGCCTGCGCCTCTGTCACGGCAGAACCGTCCATGACAACGCTGCCATTGGCTTCCATATCCTCGATCGTGCCGTTCAGCACATAGGTTCCGAGCGTGGAATCATACTCATAGTTCTGATTTCCGTCCGCATCCGTCTGTGCGATGAAGTAAAGGGATCCGGGAGATCCGAGGTCCTCGAGCACGGCTTCCGCATCGGTAACGCCGGGGATCTCGACCGTGATCCGGTCCTCCCCCTCTCTGTATACCGAGTACTCGTCATTATAGGAAGCAGCACGTTCTTCCATCTTACTCAGAGTGTCGTTGATCGCCTCCTCCGTAGGATTCTCATCCAGGATCTCATACGTCACGGACACACCGCCGGAAAGATCCAGGCCCAGCTTGATGTCGCCGGAGTCTGCTTTGTTCACGGTATTCTGAATGATGTTCATCGAATACCAGATCAGTCCTCCGAGGCAGGCAATGATGATGAGCAGGACCAGAGCGCCCTGCCATTTCTTCATGGTTTTCATTTTTTCTCCTCTTTTCTCACTGTATCTTTTATTACAAGCTTTTACATTATACTTATGTTCGACAGAAATTTCAATTTAAATGTCGTACTTTTTCGAAATTTTACCGATCCGCCTCTGCCGCCTTAAGCATCAAAGCGCATTCAACCCTCTTTTTCTCAAGTTCGCAACCAATATTATATGTACCTTTAATATCTCCGCAAAAATTCCAGGCGTTGGCCGCGCACCCTCCGCTGCAATAATATCTGGCAAAACAGGAAGAACACTCCGGTTTGGAGAACACGTTGCATTCCCCGAATTCTTTGGCGATCTCAGGCCGCAGAACGCCCTCCCGGACGTTTCCCATCAGAAAATCCTTCTGCCCCACGAACTGGTGGCACGGGTAAAGATCCCCTTCCGGCGTCACCGCCAGGTAATCCGTTCCGGAGCCGCAGCCCGACATCCGCTTCAGCGCGCAGGGCCCGCCCTCGAGGTCGATCATAAAATGAAAGAAATTGAATTCCCTATCCGTCCCGATCCGCTTTGCCATTTCAGCGGCCAGCCGGTCATATTCCTCGAGGATCTCAGGCACGTCCTCTTCCCGCAGAGCGTAACTCTCTTTCTCCGGCGCCACCACGGGTTCCACCGAGATCTGCCTGAAGCCGAGATCCGCGAGATGCAGCACATCCTTTGAGAAGTCCAAGTTGTTTCTCGTAAAGGTTCCTCTGACATAATACCGTTCCTGATCCCGGCTCTTGGCCATCTCCACAAACTTCGGCAGCACCGTGTCATAAGACCCGCCTCCGCCGCGGTTCGGCCGCATACGGTCATGTGTTTCCTTCCGCCCGTCAATAGAAAGAACGACATTGTCCATTTCCTGGTTGGCGAATTCCTGAATTTCGCTGCTTAAAAGGACCCCGTTCGTCGTCAGTGTAAAGCGGAAATGCTTATTATTCTCTTCCTCAAGCGAGCGCCCATAGGCCACGAGCTGCTTTACGACCTCGAAATTCAGCGTGGGCTCCCCGCCGAAGAAATCCACTTCGAGGTTCCTTCTCGACCCGGAGTTTTTCACCAGAAAATCCAGAGCCGCCTTTCCGACCTCAACGCTCATCAAAGACCGCTCTCCGTGGTACTCTCCCTCCCCCGCAAAGCAGTATTTGCAGGCCAGATTGCAGTCATGGGCGATATGAAGGCACAGCGCCTTGACGACGTGCTTTTGCTCACCAAGAGCCTTTACAAAGGTCTCCGGTTCCGGCTTCGTAAAAAGAAGCTCATCCTCGATAAGCCCTTTGATCTCCTCGACCGCTTCCTTTAATTCCGCCTCATCATACCGGTCCTTCATTGCCGAAATAGGATCGCTCCCCGGATCATCCTGCATCCTTTCGACGATCTCATAGGTCATCTCGTCCAGCATATGAAAGCTGCCGCTCTCGACGTCCAATGCCAGAAAATATCCGTTGTTTTTGAATAAATGTACGTATTCCATATGAAAACGGCCGCCTTTTCTGACGGCCGTCCTGTCCTTTACTTTTTTTACCTTTTTCCGGCTTTTTCGCAGGTCTGATTTCCTACGGTGCAGCTGGTCTTGCAGGCGGACTGACAAGAAGTCTGGCATTCCATGCAGCCGGTCTTCTTTACGTCGCGGTTCAGCTTTCTTTCCGCAATAGTCTTAACATGCTTCATTTTCTTTAGCTCCTTTCGCAGGTTCGTTATTCTTACGGAATGACTTCCGAAGCTTTCCTTTCGGATCCAGGATCAGGAGACGCACGACCCAGATCACAAGCCCGAGCGCCACTACCGAAAGACCGAGGAATGCGTCGTTTAACATATCCGCCGGTTCCGGAGAGAAGTACGCAGGTCCGAGCTCCACATATTCAAAGATCGCGTCCACAAGCCACATCAGAGATGCGCCCCAATACAGGAAGCAAAGAACACCGAGTTTTAAGTCTTCCTTTGCGGTATACCATTTCACGGTTGCGATCACAGCTGCGATCACGGCGATAAGAAGAGTCATTATTCGGCTTCTCCTTTCGCTTCAAGATTGCGTTTCGCGATCACGTCTGCTACCTTGCACATCACAAGCCATACCACCGTGATCAGCACTGCCATGCAGACACCGACGGTCGCGATCTCACGCAGCATTTCCGCGGTATCTTCCGGACTGCTCATGGCCGTCAGGAACGGGAACCACGGCACCACTTCACCGTGCCAGATGTGCTCAAAAAGGAGAAGGACCACACCGCCGCACAGCATCCATGTCAGCCAGGACAGCTTACGGCTCCACGGGATCTTACCTTCCTTGACGCCTTCTTTTTTCTCTTTCTTTTCTTCTGCCTTCTTAACTGCATGAACCACTGCAGCTTCAGCAGCCGATGCCAGGAAACACGCCATATCTTTTCCCTCCTTCGTTCAATAAACTGATTGCTTTCAAACGGGCTCTTCAACCCCTGTCAACCGATTATACAACAATATTTCTTCCGTGACAAATGATTTTTTGCTCACAAATTACGCTTATTTGCTCCGAAAAAGCTCCCACCACTCAAAGTCCCCTCTTGAGAGATGCACATCTTCTCTGTATGAGAAGCCCAGGGTTTTTAAGAAATCCTTGGACGCTGTGTTCTGCGGGTGTACAAGGCAGGAGACAACTTCTTCATCCAGCGTCGTAAACGCGTAGTCAATGGACGCTGTGCAGGCTTCGGTTGCATAGCCCTGCCGCCAGAGGTCGGGGTCGATCATGAAGCCGAGTTCCAATATCCGCCCTGTCTCTTCCGTCGTACGGTCGTCAAAACCGACACGGCCGATCAGGTTCCCGGTTTCTTTTTGGATGATGACCCACATGCCATACCCGTAGAAACCGTAGATCTTTGTGATGTAGTCTCTGGTATACGCGAGCTCCTCCTCGTAGGAAAAAAGGGGCTCTATAAAGTCGGCTGCGCCCGGTTTTTCGTATAACGCAAAGAGTGCGGGAAGATCGCTCTCCTTGATCTCCCGCACCTCAAGCCTCTCTGTTTCAAAGATTGTCCAGCACTCATGGACCTGTCCAAAAAGCATGTTTACCTTACCCTCTTTTTACCGTTTTCATCACCTGGTTCTCATACGGTCTGTCATCCGGCGCTGTCGTCGTCTCTGCGATCGCGTCCAGCACTTCAAAGCCTTCGATCAGCTTTCCGAATGCGGCGTATTCGCCGTCCAGATGGGGGCTGTCCTTGTGCATAACGAAGAACTGCGAGCCTGCGGAATCGGGGTCTGCGGTTCTGGCCATCGAAAGCACTCCGCGTTCATGCTTCAAGTCGTTTTTGAAGCCGTTGCTTGAAAACTCTCCTTCGATCGTATAACCGGGGCCGCCCATGCCGGTGCCGTCCGGATCTCCGCCCTGGATCATAAAGCCCGGGATCACACGGTGGAAGATCAAGCCGTTGTAAAAACCCTTGTCCACCAGGGATAAAAAGTTCTCCACTGTCTTCGGCGCGATATCGGGATAGAGCTCGGCTTTCATGATCCCTCCGTTCTCCATCTCAATCACAATGATCGGTTTTTCACTCATTTCACTCTCCTGCCTTTACTTTAATTTGTTTAAGATGCGATGTACTTTTTCTTCCCCGGCACTCTGAATTCCGTATCCCTGGCGTCTCCGACCGCATTGTTGAGCTGCAGCATCTTATCGTCAAGCATCGATACAATATCGGCGCATTCCTGCAGATCGCGGCTGATGTACTCGGGCGCGTTTCCTTCGAATTTGTAGTAGATCTTATGCTCCAGACTCGCCCAGAAATCCATGGCGATGGTGCGGATCTGGATCTCCACCTTTGTATCCACGACCCGGTCCGTCATGAAGATCGGCACCGTCACCAGCATGTGATAACTCTTGTATCCGCTCTCCTTGGGATGGCGGATGTAATCCTTTACCGAAACAACGGTGAGATCCGACTGCCGGCCGATCATTTCGGCGAGTTTATAAATGTCGGAAGTGAAGCTGCAGACGATCCTGATGCCTGCCACGTCATTGACGAAATTCACCATGTTTTCGGTGCTGGTCTCGTATCCGTGCCGTTTCAGTTTTTTAACAATGCTTTCCGGTTCCTTGATCCGGGATTTGATATATTCGATCGGGTTGTAGTGGTGTACATGCCGAAACTCATCGTTCAGGATCTCCAGCTTGGTACCCACTTCCTTCAGAGCCGAATTATATAAAAACATAACCGTGTTCCAGCCATCCACATCTTCGCTGAACAACGTCGGGTCCGCCATGGATCTCACCACCTCCTCCAAAACACGCAGCCATGTTCAGAACCTGTTTTTATTCTATCATAAGTACTATGTAAAGTCGAGGGGTTGTCCGTTATATTTAACAAAAATATTAGAAATATGAGGCGAATATTCGTATATTATTTTTGCCGCATATGGTAGTCTTTGTCCTCATCGATCATCTGAAGCATGATCTTCGCATAGACAGGATCAAACTGTGTTCCGATTCCTTTTTCTATCTCTTCTCTTGCCACCTTCTGTGGCAGAACATCACGGTAACTGCGGCGGGAAGTCATGGCGTCATAGGAATCGGCCACAGCAATGATCCGGGCCTCCTCCGGTATATCCATACCGGCGATCCCGTCGGGATAGCCCTTCCCGTCAAAGCGTTCATGATGCCAGTGCGCGCCGATGGCAAGCTCGGGAAATTCGGGGATGTTCTGCAGGATATGCCAGCCCAGCTCGGGGTGCTGTTTTGTGAGCTCATACTCCTCGTCATCCAGTTCGGATTCCTTGTTGATAATGCTGTCCGGAATACCGATCTTGCCCACATCATGCAGAAGGCCGATGAGGTATATGCTTTCCGCCTTTTCGTCCGACAGCCCCGCGCGCTTTGCGATCTCTTTTGAATATTCCGCCACGCGCATCGCATGGCCGTTGGTATATTTGTCTTTTGCATCGACCGTGCTCGAAAGCGTCATCACGATCTGAACGTTCAAACGCTTCAGCTTTTCCTGCTGTGCAATGACTTCGGCCGTTTTCTCCCGGACCTGATCCGCCAGATTGTCCCGAAGCCGCGCCAGCTCAACGATACGGCGGACACGGGTCATCAGCACTTCCGGAACAAACGGTTTTTTTATAAAATCCACCGCCCCGGCTTCCAGCCCTCTCGTTTCCGATCCGGCATCCTCATCCGCCGTCAGAAACACGACGGGAATATGAACGGTTTTCTCGTTGGAGCGAATGCGCGCCAGCGTTTCAAAACCATCCATTTCGGGCATATGAATATCCAGAAGGATAAGGTCCGGTGTCCTCCCTCCCTCCAGAAAACGCAGCGCTTCCGCTCCGGAGTGGACACAGCTGGCCCGCATCTGATTTTTCAACAGGATATGACTTGCCGTTTTAAGGTTGTTCGAGTCATCATCCACTACAAGTATCCATTCTTCCATTTTTTCTCCTAAATAAATCTATGGAATAACCCCATAGGCTTAAAACGCTTTGATCAGCGTTTCCCTAAAAATCCGAAAGCAGCGCTTCCAGCTTCTCTTCCGCCGTCATTGTATCAAAATCCGAAAGTGCGGCAATAATCTCTTTTAAGGGTTCCGAGATATCCTTCGATAAAGCACCGGCCGGAAGTTCGCTGAGCGGTTTTATGATCTTCTCCGCGCTTTCCGCCTCAAAGTCCCTGATCTTTTCCATCGCCCGGGAAAGAAGACCACGGATCTCTTCCGCCGACAGGGAAGACAGCTCTTCCATATCGGCTTCCTGGTCCTGTTGAAAGGCTTCGTTGACCTGATGGCATACTTCCTCATATTTCAAAAACAGCGCATCCGATCCGGCCTGAACTGCTGCCGCGTCTCTGTCCTTTGCTGCAAGCTCCTGTGCAAGCGCCATATCCGAAAGCTCATTCGCACCGATCTGGCGGGCCGTGCTCTTTAACGCATGAACCCGGATCTGATAATCCGCAAGATCTCCATTCTCAAGATCCGAGCGGAGAATGGGGAGAAGCGTATCGCAGCCTTTCGCAAAGCCTGTAGCCAGATCGATGTAAAAATCCTCATCCCCGGCCGCATAGCGAAGGCCCGATGCCGTATCGAACCCATAGAGCGAAAGCTTTTTGATGCCGGAATCTTCTTCGGCTTCTTTTTCCCTCGCAGCCTCTTTCTCCTTCTCCGCTTCCTCCGCGTCACGGAAGCTGCAGATCTCTTTGGGAAGATAATGGATCAGTTTTTGTTCGAGCTTCGAAACGTCGATCGGCTTGGAAAGATAACTGTCAAAACCGGCGGAAAGATACCGTTCCTTCGCGCCGTTTACCGCGTTGGCAGTGAGCGCGATCACATAGGTATTTTCCGACAGGAGGTTATTCTCTTTCATGCAGTTTAAGGTTTCGATCCCATCCATTTCCGGCATCATGTGATCCAAAAAGATGATGTGATAAGTCTCTCCGTCCTGGAGGCGTTCAAGCGCCGCCTTACCGGATTCCACAAGGTCTGGCGTGATATCAAACAGGCGGAACAGGTTCTTGGCCACCTTCAGATTCATTTCATTGTCATCCACTACGAGGATCCGGCTTTCCGGGGCCAGCAATGTCTCTGTGAATTCCGTACTCCGGCTGGTTTCCAGCCGCAGTGAGTAATCCCCGATGGGGGTATCGTCTTCGATCTTCTGCAAGATTTCAAAGGAGAAGCAGGAGCCCTCTCCGTAAACGCTCTCCACCTTTAACTCGCTTCCCATCATTTTCAGAAGCTTTGTCACGATGGAAATGCCAAGCCCCGTACCTTCGATACTGTGGTTTCGCACCTCATCCAGCCGTTCAAAGATCTCAAAGAGCTTCGGAATATCTTCCTTGCGGATCCCGATCCCGGTATCTTTGACGGCAAACTTCAGAACGATCTCGCCGTCTCCCTTTTTTTCTCCCTGAACGCTGAACGTAACGGTGCCTTTTTCGGTGTATTTGACCGCATTGGTCAGAAGGTTTAAGGCCACTTGGGACACGCGCACATCATCCCCGACCATGGTGGCGGGAAGAAGCGGATCGATCTCCACCTTAAGCTCCAGGCCTTTTTGTCTGGCGCGCTCGGAAACGGAAACCACGAGATTGTTCAGGACAGAAGCCGTGTCGTAACTGACGGGAACGATCTCCATCTTTCCCTCTTCGATCTTGGAAAAATCGAGAATACTGTTGATCAGGGAAAGCAGCGTCCTCCCGGCGGTCTGGATGTTGGAGGCATATTCCAGGATCGCCGGATCCTTTGTTTCCCGCAGGATCATCTCGTTCATGCCGAGCACCGCGTTGATCGGCGTCCGGATCTCATGGGACATGCTGGCCAGGAAGCTGCTCTTTGCCCTGTCCGCGTTCTCCGCCTTCTTTTTTGCCTCCATGATCTCTGTCGTATCGGAGAAAATGATGCTCAAGCCCTCCACGTCTACGCTCTGTTCCAAATAATAGCAGATCTCAACCTGGTAGAAACGTTCTTCTCCGTTCGCAAAGGTGGAAAGCAGATAGGAATCCGTGCCTTGGGACGTAAGCACTCCCCTGCAATGCTCCAGAAAGTCATTTCGTTCTTCTTCCTCAAGAATTCCGGAAAACGCTTCCGAAAGCGGCATGCCTTCTTTAATGGCATCCCGGCTCACATCTGTCATACGAAAATACACGTCCGAAGCCATGACGGTTTCCAGCTTTTCATTGACCATCAGAACAATATAGGGTGAGGTTTTCAAGAGCTGGCTGTTGTAGCAGAGCTGACGCTGGTTGTCCCTTTGGAAAAACTCCTGCGTCCTGCTCACCTTCTCGTTCACTTCCTGCAGGAGAGAGATCTCCGTCTGCAACCGCCCGTTTTCCCGCGTCAGCTTTTTGTTCTGCAGTTTCAGTTCCTTCAGCAGGGCTTCCTGTTCATCCATCGTTTTATCCATTATTTTTTCCGATCAAATGCAGAGAATGGTAAAGGTGTAATTATGGAACACGTTATACCATTCTTCATCGCCCACCGGGCAGATCTCCCCGTAAGAATAAAAGCCCATCAGAGAAACATCTTCCGGCAGTCTCCCCTGGAAGCTTTCTGCTTCGATCGCACCGTTGTTTCCGAGTACCATAAGACGGGCGACGCAGGAGAAGCAGAGGATCGTGCTGCAGTCCTTCCCATCCTCCTTCATCCATTCCAGGATCTCATCAAAAGCCTCCTTCACGGTTTTCTGGGCACATTCTTTATTCACCAGCCCGACCCCAAGAGAGGAGCCTTCCGCAATACCACCGAGGAACATGCCGCTGCCGCTGTCGTGATCCAGCATCGTCAGACAACGGAGGGCTTCCACGGCAAAACCGCCCGGCTTTTCCGTTTTCGTAATGAACGGAGTCTGCATGTATTCAGCACCGACGACCTCCTTATCCTTATCCGAGCTTAAGCCCTCTTTTTCCAGCGCCTCGATAAAGGTGCCGTTCCCGAGTCCGAATACCAGATTCCCCTTGGACTTTGTCACCTCATAGGAGAAATTGGTCTTCCCGGACAGGGAAGTAACACCCAGAATCTTCGGTTCAATGTTCCCTGTGATCAGGATCAGCACCTGCGCGGCCATCTCGATCTTTTCATTGCAGGCCACGCGGTAGTTCCGGAAAGTGAACGCATCCGATGCCATGGCCCCGTATACCTTCACATGATTCCCCAGCGCGTCGATCGAGTCCACAATGCCGTCTACGGCCATTTCGGGAGCTTTTCCGCCGAAGGTGAGGACAAGCTTTACTTCTTCTCCCGAAAGGCTCTTCTCCAGCGCCTCATAAGTCTTTTTGATCTCTTCGGCATAATTTTCCGCCGACAATTTTTCCGTGATTCCGGCGGCAAACCGGCAGTCATCCGAGGTCAGCAGCATCACGGAGATCCCGCTTCTGCTGTACCCGGTACGGTTGTTCAGCATCCCGACCGCCGTCGACGCAACGATCGGAAAATCCCATTTTTCGCGAAGGAGCTCATAAAGCTCCGGATACTCGGTATCTACATCCATATAGATGATAGCGATCGTATTTTTCCTGCGTTCAAAATCCGAAGCCTGCGAAAACAGTTCCTCCGCCGCCGCTTCCAGATCATCGATTTCTTCCGTGTACATTACTGTTGATTTGATCATTTGAATATCCTCCTTAAAAAGCCTATTTTAAAGTTCCAGTTTCAGATCTCCCTCTTTGATCCATCCGATCTTCCGGAAGATCAGACCGATCAACGGGCAGAGCACCGCGGGAAGCACGATGCAGATTAAAATCAGTCCGACCCAGTCCATTGCCGTGATCGAGGCCTTCAACCCGTTTGCCACCTGGTCAACCCAGCCGGTGTAAACTCCGATCGGCCCCACCAGACCGCAGGTTCCCATCCCGGCAGCCACCGCGGGTCCGTCCATGCGTAAGTCGAAAACGCAGGTCGCGATCGGTCCCGTGATCGCCGAGGTGATGATCGCCGGCAGCCAGATCCTCGGATTCTTTACGATATTGCCCATCTGCAGCATCGAGGTTCCGATTCCCTGGGCCACAAGGCCGCCCCATTTATTTTCACGGAAGGAAAGCACCGCAAAGCCCACCATCTGCGCGCAGCACCCGGCCACAGCCGCGCCGCCCGCAAGGCCCGTAAGGGAAAAGGCCGCGCAGATCGCCGCCGAGCTGATCGGCAGCGTCAGGGCGATCCCGACGAGCACCGAAACCACCACGCCCATCAGGAACGGCGCCAGCTCCGTCGCCAGCATGATCGCGTTTCCGACCTGGCTCGCCACCCAGCCGATCCCGGGCGCCAGCAGGAGGGATAAAAGCGCACCCACCATCAGGGTGACAAATGGCGTGACTAATATATCAATCTTGGTTTCCTTCGAAACTGCTTTTCCAAATTCCGCCGCAATGATCGCAATGATCAATACCGCAAGGGGCCCTCCTGCTCCGCCGAGCTCATTGGCCGCCGCTCCCACTGCTGCCAAAGAGAACAAAACCAAAGGCGGGGCCGCAAGAGAATAGCCGATCGCCACCGCCATGCCGGGGCCTGTCGCGGCCTTCGCATAGCCGCCGATCTTCACGAGGATCTCCACCCCCGTATGCTCCCCGATCGTGCTGATGATCGTTCCGATGAGGAGCGTTGCAAACAAGCCCTGCGCCATCGCGCTCATGGTCTCGATCGCGTATTTTTTTGCCGAAATGATGATGTTTTTTCTTTTCAGGAACGCCTTAAATTTTTCCATCATGCCTTCCTCTGCCTCTTTGCTTCAAATAACAATACCGCGGCAGCAACGCCCGCGTTCAGTGAATCCACCTCTCCGTCCATCGGTATTTTGATCAGGTGATCTGACTGCGACCTTGCCTCCGGCGTCAGTCCGTTTCCTTCGTTCCCGATCACAAAAGCTGTGCCGGTGGAAAAGTCCGCCTCCGTATAGTTTTCCTTGCCCCGCAGATCCGCCGCATAGAGCCGGACACCGATAGTTCGGGCCAGCCTCATCGTATAAAAAAGATCCTCCGTCATAAGGTAGGGCATGCGGAAAATGCTGCCCATCGTGGAGCGGATCGTCTTCGGAGAAAAGAGGTCTGCGCATTCCCGGTTCATAACGATCCCGCTCACCCCGGCTGCTTCCGCCGTACGAAAGATCGTCCCGAGATTTCCCGGATCCTGGATCGTTTCCAGAAAAAGATAAAGACCGTCTTTCCGAAAAAAGCCCTCCTGCGGCCAAACCGGCTGCTTTAAAACCATCAAAACGCCCTGCGGGGTTTTCGTATCCGACATGGAAGAAAAGACCTCCTCCGTAACCTGGAAGTTCATCCCGTCATCCACAGCCATCACGGTATGGTGGCAGTCTTCAGAAATATAAACTTCTTTTAATAAATCAAGCCTTGCCTCGCCGCAAAGCCGCCTTCCTTCCACAACAAAAAGCCCGGATTCTCGCCGAGCCTTTGCATTGTTAATCAGCTGTTTTACTTGCTTGACATGGGCATTCTTTGCGCTTGTGATCCGTTCCATTTTTATCTTGCCAGATGGAAGGTGATGTCGAATTCGTAATCCGAGATCTTTTTCTGCATCGACAATGCCTCGTCGATATCAAAATCCGTGAACTGGCCGCCCTTATAGGCCACAACACGGTTGCTCTTTCCTTCACACAGAAGGTCTACGGCAAGACAGCCCATCGTCGTCGCGTACACCCTGTCCTTACAGGTCGGACTGCCGCCCCGCTGCATGTGTCCGAGGATCGTTGCCCTCGTCTCCACGCCGGTCGCCGCCTCGATGCGCTTCGCCATACTGGTCGAATGGCCGATGCCCTCGGCGTTGATGATGATGTGGTGAGCCTTGCCCTTTTTGCGGTTTTCAATGATATGGTTCACGAGCTTCTGCTCGTCATAGTCGTATTTCTCGGGAAGGAGGATATCCTCCGCTCCGTTCGCGATCCCGCACCACAGAGCGATGTATCCGGCGCCGCGGCCCATGACTTCGATAATGGAGCAGCGCTCATGCGAAGAGCTCGTGTCGCGGATCTTGTCGATGGCTTCCATCGCCGTGTTCACCGCCGTATCAAAGCCGATCGTATAGTCCGTGCAGGCGATATCCAGATCGATCGTACCCGGCACCCCGACCGTATTGATCCCGTGTTCGGCAAGCTTCTGCGCGCCGCGGAACGACCCGTCCCCGCCGATCACGACCACGGCATCGATCCCGTGTTTTCTGCACATTTCCGCGCCGAGAGCCTGTCCCTCTTCCGTGGTAAATTCCATGCATCTCGCGGTCTGCAGGATCGTACCGCCTTTCTGGATGATGTCGGAAACGCTCGTGGAGATCATGTCCTCGATCTCCTCGGAAAGAAGGCCCGAATACCCTCTTCGGATCCCCTTTACTTTTTTTCCTTTCGACAGGGCTTCACGGACAACTCCGCGGATCGCCGCGTTCATTCCCGGCGCGTCTCCGCCGCTGGTCAGCACCCCTATGGTATTGATCTCTTTACTCATATTTTTTCTCCGAAAAAGAACTTACTTTAACGCAACATCCTTGTCTCCGAAGCGGTTTTTCAGCGCTTCGATCATCGCAGGATCAGCCATAATATTACGACTTTTCGGCAATCTTTTCAAGAGCTTGAGGGAAGAAATGTAGATCACGACCTGGTCGTCCCCGGGCTTTTTCCTAAGCATCTCATCCAATTCGCCGCTGACTTCGGCATACGCTTCTTTCGTTTCAAAGCGGATCCACACTTCCTTCGGCATCCCCTCAAAGGGACGGATCTTTTCTGCGATCAGCTTCGCATCCTTTTCATCTTCCGCCTGCACCCTGCCTTGTGCAAAGACCTTCTGGTCCTTTACCAGGAAGTCCTTCACCTGCTCATAGACCCGCGGGAAAACGATCACTTCCACGGTGCCCACAAGGTCCTCGAGCGTCACAAACGCCATTGTTTCATCCTTCTTCGTGAACTTCGGCGTGATCTCGGTCAGCATGCCGCCCACCGTATGCGTGGAGCCGTCTTCGAGCGGCGTCTGCTTCGTTTCCTCATCCGGGATAAACCCGAGCGAATCCGTATCCGCGTATTGTTTGATCAGATCGGAATACTCTTCGAGAGGATGGCCGCTCGAATACACGCCAAGCACTTCCTTCTCATAAGCCAAAAGCTCTTCTTTTTCAAACTCGTCCACATCCGGCAGCGTTTCCTTAAGCTCCGTTTCCGAGCCTTCCATATCAAAGAGAGACAGCTGCCCCTCCACTTCCTTTTTCGACTCGTCGTTCAGCCGGTCCATGATCCTCGAATACGCCAGCTTTTTCTGGTTCCTGTTTCCGGGGAGGCAATCCAGAGCGCCGGCAAGGATCAGGTTCTCGACGGTCCGTTTCGTAAGCTCCCTTCCGCGTA
>JAEESA010000055.1 GCA_016286115.1 Lachnospiraceae bacterium | reverse complement strand
TCATGGGACTTGGGACTTCGGCAGTAGACCGGACGGAAGGCTCATACCCCAGGTTGGTGAGCCTGGATAAACCGAAGGCGGTAACGGCCAGGGATTCTGTGGAAAAACATCAGTATTCACAGAGAAAGCTGGAGCTTATGAACCGGGCTGCAAGAAAACTGGAACAGGTGGATCACGACGGGTGTGCAAAAAAATATGGGCTCAAGATAATCCAGATCATACACCGGATCATATAGCCCCATTTTTACCATTTCTTCTGTCGTTATTGGCAGGTTTTTGTCTATGTGCTCTGCAAGCATTTTTGTCTGAGAGATCTCTAATGTTCTTCCATCATTATCTATGCTGTAATTCAGCAAATTGAGAAGATCCAACCCCAGCAGCCGCTTTGAATAATTTTTGTCAAAGGATATATATATCGGTACAACGCCCAGATGTTCGCCTTCAACAGAGAAATCCTCTACCATTATCTGATAAAAAATCACAGAACTGGAATCATCTATGCCTGTGCCTTCAAATCTGAATGTCGGATTATATTCTTTTATGAATTCCTCCTCGGTAAGCCGTATTCCTATATCACGTGCTGAAAGGCATGTGTTCTGAGCACCGGTGTCAAACTTAAAAAGGCGTGACAGATCTTTGTTGTTGAACTTGATTTCGCAGTCTACACGTATCCGCCTGCCGCTTTTTATCTGTATCTTAGCCAAAAAATACCTCCAAGCTTTATGCAATCTGTACCATCTTTAGATGATCAACGCTGAGTGAACCTGAGTATTCGCCTGCAAGAATGGTTTTTATACCACTGCTGATCAGAGACGCTTCCAGATCCAACAGCTCGTCATGGGAATCTGTTGAATCGGATACTGCATAAACTTCTCCGTACAGGGAATTATCATTTTTGACCGGATTGATCAGAAGAATATTGCAGTTTTTATACTTGTTTTCAGCATCATATACAGAAATAAGGTTATTATCCTTTACGACATTTAACATAGGCCCCTCCTTGCTTTATGATCGAAAATGATCAGCACATCGTCTGGAACTCTTTTTGGGTGCCGTATCATTGTGATGTTACTTATATTTTTCAAAAGCACATCTGTTCATTATTATATTATCATGGTTCTATCGGATAGACAATATATAAGGAAGCCAAGTAGGAGATCCTGAACGGAATGGACGGGATCATTCTGGAGCCCTTCCTTGACGGGAAAAGAAAAAATCAATAGAATAGGCATGAAACCGTATACAGCCATAAAAAATAAGGAGGCGTCTCATTATGAATCAGACTGTTGTTCTCGGCAACATCATTACGATGGATGAAAGAAGGCCCGCCGCTAAGGCAGCACTGGTCAAGGACGGCGTATTTGCCTTTATCGGCAGCGCCGATGAAGTGAAGAAGCTTGCTGCGGAGGATGCGAAGATTCTTGATTACGGTGAGAATTTCGTTTATCCCGGTTTCATGGAAGCGCACTGCCACAGCTACCTGGCAGGTGACCGCGCCATTGGGCAGGCGAACCTCTTCCAGGTAATTCCTGCGGACTACGGCAAATATCGTGAGATCATCATGGATTACATCAAAGCCAATCCGCAGCGTGAGTTCTACCTGGCTGCCGGGTGGGCTGAAAATGACGAATATGTTACCAAGGCGTATCTGGACGAGATCTGCGCCGACAAAATACTGATCATGCAAACCGGCGGCGGTCACTCCATGCTGCTTAATTCCAAGGCATTGGAATGGGCGGGTATTGACGCGGCTTACGCAAAGAAAATGGGTACTGATCTGGTGCATGTGGATGAAAACGGAGAACCGGACGGCTACATCTGTGAAGCGCCTGTGTTTGAGCTGTATCCCAAGCTTCCAACCTCCCTTGAGAATGCAAAGGACTATCTGCTGACCTGGCAGGATATGGCCCTTGCAAACGGCTACACCGCAGTGGCCGATGCCGGTGTGGAGGTTACCAATGAGATAGCGACCCAGGCTTTCTATGAGCTGGAGCAGGAGGGGAAGCTGAAGCTCCGCACCTATGCCTATCTTATGTGTCCGGACAATCCGGAAAGCCCGAAGGCGGAGGTGGCCCGCATCGCCGCGGACCGGGCAAAATACAGCGGTGAATACTTCCATGTAATTGGTGTCAAGACGTTCTTAGACGGCGTGACCGAAGCGCACACAGCATGGCAGAACCAGGATTACGCCGATCAGCCCGGGTATCACGGGAATGAGCGCTTCAATGATCACGATAAAATGGTGGAGCTGATCACGGCGGCGGATGCCGAGGGACTTTCGGTACACGTTCACTCCGAGGGCGGCGGCGCGACACACTTCATGCTGGGCTGCATCGAGGACGCGGAGAAGATAACCGGTGACCTGGATCAGCGCAATGTACTGGCACACCTGCATTTTGTCACGGATGAGGATATCCGCCGCATGGGAGCAACCGCCTCCATTCCGGCGGTTCCTCCCCTGTGGACAGCAGGAATTCCGGGCTTCTATGATATGGAGGTCTCTTATGTAGGTAAGGAGCTGGCGGAACAATCATACCCGATTAAGTCCTTATTTGATGCGGGCGCTTGTACCGTGTTCCATTCAGACTATCCGGTTTCTCCGTCCATCAGTATTAAGAACAGTATTTATATGGCGGAAACCCGTAACGCGCCAAAGGAATTGGGACTTGAGACTTTCCCGAATAATATCAAGGAAGCAATCACCAGGGAACAGTCCCTGCGGGCTCTTACCATCAATGTGGCCTATGCATGGCATCAGGAGCATCGGCTTGGCTCCATCGAATTCGGAAAGATCGCCAATATGACGGTTTATGACTGCGATTTCCTCCATGCCGATATTGAAAAGGTGGCCGAGGCAAACCTCTTAGCAACCATTGTGGACGGGGAAGAGGTCTACAAGGGTTGACAGCGAAAGGAGCAGGATATGAAGGCAGATCAGATTATTAAGAATGCAAAAATTTTCACATCGGGCAAGGATCAGCCCATGGCTACGGCTTTTGTAGTAAAGGATGGTAGGTTTGTTTATGTTGGTGATGAGAAGGGGCTTTCGGAATATGAGGGAGAGGTCACAGACCTTGGCGGCAGGTTCGTCATGCCGGGTATCATCGACAGTCATGTTCATGTCACCATGCCGGTGGGATTCGAGTATGCAGATTTAGGAATGCGTATCGAGTGCAATGGCAAACAGGAAGCGCTGGATAAGATGTCTGACTATATCAAAAAGAATCCCGGGGAAAAGCGCTATCGGTTTCTCCTGGATAGAGAATTCCTGAATGGGGAGGATTTCGTAAAGGAGGAGCTGGATGCAATATGCCCGGATGCGGAACTGCAGATACAGGAAGGAGAGTGCCACAGTATCTGGGTCAACTCAAAGATTCTGGAAAGACACGGAATTAACGACGATACGCCTGACCCTGTGCCGGGGCTTGCTTTTTATGTAAGGAAAGACGGCCATGTGACCGGAAATATGTTTGAGGGCTCGACGGAGGTGCCTATCATACTCGACAGCGCAATAGAGCTCTCTGAGGAGCAGATTGACGCAGCGCTCCAGCGCTGGATCGATTATTCTGTCAGCGTGGGTGTGACCGTCGTCTTTGACGCTGGTATTCCCGGCTTCCCTGCGTTCCATGAGCGTGTTTATAAGCGCCTTTGTGAGCTGGATCACCAGGGAAAGCTGCCGATTTATATTGACGGCTGTTATGTGATCGCTTCCAGCAGGGAGGCGGAGGAAGGCCTGAAGGAGCTGAAGCGCTTCCGAAGCACATATAACACGGAGCATCTGAAGATCCATACCCTGAAGATTTTCCAGGACGGCACCCAGAAGATCCATACCGCGGCAATGGTCACGCCCTATGTGGATACTCATACGTTAGGCTCCACCGCTTTATCCGCAGAGGAGACAGCGGAGCTTCTGAAGCAGCTGAATGAGGCCGACCTGGATCTGCACCTTCATACGGTTGGTGAGCGTGCCTCCCGTGTTATTTTGGACGGGGTAGAGCTTGCCCGAAAGGAGCTTGGAGATAAATTTCATGTAAGGGTCACCTGCGCACATTTGGAGATCCAGGATGATGCGGATCTGGGACGGTTTGCAGAGCTTGGCGTGTTTGCAAATTATACACCCTGGTGGCACGCCGATGATCCTGAAATTGCGAGAGCCTGGCTTGGGGAGGAACGCACTTTGAAAACCTTCCGCTGCAAAACGGCTTGGGATAGTGGTGCGATTGTGACATGGTCCAGCGATAATATTGCCTTTGGGGATTTGATGACTTGGAACCCTTACCTTGGCATGGAGGTGGGGATGACGCGTCAGAGAACCGAAAAAACCCTTGTGCCCGAATACAACAGGACCGATGTGGTGCTTCCTCCTGTAGATGAGAAAATGGGTATCGAAGAAATGATTCTGGGATATACCATTAACGGCGCAAAGCAGCTTGGCATAGAGGATCGTAAGGGGTCTATCGAGGCTGGCAAGGATGCGGATTATCTGGTATTCGATAATGACCTGCTGACGGAGAAGCACGAGGGCTTCAGTCATAACAAGCCATTAGAGGTGTTCATCCGCGGAGAGAAAGTGAACAGATCATGTTCTCCGGAGGGAGGGACTAAGTCGCACAACAGCTGCAGCTCGTAGAGGGGAAGGAAATGGCAAAGCATAAAATTGTAAAGCTCTTTGAATCCAGAAAAGGTCATCTTGAATACAGAATTAAACGGGATTATATCAGAAATGGAATTGCTATCCTCCCTTGTCGTATTTCTGACTATCATGATGTGATCAGTCCCTATAGTGTGATGGGGTGTGAGAGCCTGAATCCGGAGTTTGCGGATTATGTAAAAACAAACACAGAGATGACTCCGACAGAGTATCCAATCGTTTTGAATATCATCGGAAGGAATCTCTCTCAAGAGGAAAAAGATGTCATAGAGGATATCATCCTGGACGACTGTGCCTACAATCTTGGAATGGTGGAAATGAAGGTAAAAAGGCATACCCGATCTTTTGCTCTTATGACAATCGGCCTTATCATTTCAGGAATAGTGTTGGGGGTTTCTACTTCGTTGGCAGAGGTGCCGCGAGAGCTGATCTATATCGTTTTCTGGTTTTTAGGAGAAACCCTGTGTGACTACATTTTTCTAACCGGCTATGATCTCCGAATGGAAAGGAGACAGGCCGGCCGGCTTGCAAGTGTCAAGGTCATTTTTTCAGAAACCGATGAAGAACCTCATTATACAAAAAAGGATGTGGATGCACTATTCTCTGAAATAGAAAAAGATATTAGTGATACCGTTAAGGAAGAGTAAAGCATCAGTCTGAACAGCTTGCCTTTTTTTGGCGTGGTTGACGTGTGATTCTGTATGATGGATGGTTTGCCAACGATTGGTTGACAGTATCGATAAGCTCTTTGCCACGCTCGATCCCACAACAAGAGGGTTTGAGATGGGAAACGGCCAGAAGCTTCTGCTGACGGACACCGTGGGTTTTATCAATAAACTCCCGCATCACCTGATCGATGCGTTCCGGAGCACGCTCGAAGAGGCTCAGTATGCGGACATCCTGATCCATATCGTGGACAGCTCGGACCCGGAAGCGGATCATCACTGCCGGGTGGTGTATGATACCCTCTATGACCTTCATATCACGGGAAAGCCGATCCTTACGGTCTGGAACAAATGTGACCTTCCGGGTTCCGGGGAAGTTTTAAAGGATCCGCTGGCAGACAGGACGGTTCGATTCTCTGCGAAGACGGGCGAGGGAAAGGAAGAATTTTTAAAAGAATTATCCCCTGCCGGAGGTCTCTTCCGTCAGGGGAATGTGTGCTCTGTCATGAAACAGTATGCTGAGATGTCTTTATAACTCCCGTATGTCTAAAGTATTTCCACAGTTCGGACATCTTTTTATCATATCTTTTCTTACTTTAGCCATTTCCAACGCAGGGTACTGTTCTTCAAAGTGGCAGCTCGGCTGGATCACATATCCATTAAGACCAACAACATCCGCGCAATAAAGGACACAGGGCTTAAGTGCACCGGATTTCCCACCTGCTACACTCTCCAGTTCGTCATCGGTAAGTTTCCTCTTATCGTCCATTTCATTCCTCCTCTCATGCAGACACAATCATCTAAAACATTATACGACAGATCCGGGGATGTGTGGAAATAATATGGATTTTTTTCTATATTTTTTTTATCTATTTTGAGAACTTCGCAATTCTGCACAAGTACGTTAAAGGCCATATTTCTTATTTTGAAAAGGGAAAGTGTTGTAGAAGTGTTGTATAACTGCTGGCTAAATAAAAAAATCCCGGAAGTTTGACAGTTCATCCCTAATCAAGTGAATAAAAGATTATCGCTTAGCCTTTGTAAAGACTGGATTTCCAGTCTTCTTTTTTTGTTAAATTTCATGTAAAGAAATGATGCTTTCGATCACGGGAAAGCTGTGATAAGATTTCCTTATCAAACCCGGTTGGGAAATGAAGGAGGGATGGAAAATGCTGTTGGAAGAATATGATCCTGAACGGGATGCTGTTATCAATCCCGAGATGGCAGTAAAAAAACTGGAGGATTTCCCGGAGGTTACGGTGTCGTGCTTCTCTTACCAGCTGTTCCAAAGCGTTCTCTCCCTGTTCGACGCAAGGCTGATCGCAGAGCTTAGTTCCGCGGTCGGCAAAAACCCGGTTTATGAGGTGGAATATAAGGGAAAGAAATTTGCGCTGTATCAGTCGCTTGTGGGAGAGCCGTTATGCGTAGCGGAATATGAAGACCTGATGGCGATCGGAAGCAAGCGGCTGATCCTGCTTGGGAACTGCGGTGTTCTGGACAAATCTATAGAAGACTGCGGGATCATCATCCCGACGGAAGCGATCCGGGACGAGGGAACGAGTTATCATTATGCCAAGCCGTGTGACACCATTGAGGTCAATAAAAAATATAGGGAAACCTTTAAAACGATCCTGAACGAATGCGGCTATCCTTTTGTGGAGGGCAGGACCTGGACGACCGATGCATGCTACCGGGAAACCAGATCGAAAGTGGCTCGTAGAAAACAGCAGGGCGCCTTATGTGTTGAAATGGAATGCGCCGGAATGCAGGCAGTCTGTGACTTCAGGGGAACGGAGTTCTTTCAGTTCTTCTATGCCGGAGATAATTTGGATCATTCCACCTGGGACCCGAGAAGTCTGTCCGGGGACGCGCGGCTGGATGACAAGACGAAGATCATGTTTCTGGCTTTTGCGCTCGGCCTGAAGATGATGGAATAAAACGTATTGATGATGGATTACAGGCATCCGATGGAGGAAAAGAAAGAGGAATACATTCTGGTTGCGGTGGGACGGGAAGAGGACACGGCTGTCTCCCTGAGAGAGCTGGCTGACCTTCTTGAAACAGCAGGCGGGAAAGCGGTCGACTTTGTGACGCAGAATCTTCCGCATCCGGATCCCGCGACCTATCTCGGAAGCGGCAAGGCAGAAGAGCTCCGATGGATCATGGAGGAGGAAGGCGCCGTGGGGATCGTCTGCGATGATGAGCTGTCGCCGGCGCAGATGAAGAATCTGTCCGATCTTCTTGACGCGAAGGTGCTGGACCGGACGCTTTTGATCCTTGACATCTTTGCCTCTCATGCCACGACAAGGGAAGGAAAGCTCCAGGTGGAAATGGCGCAGCTGAAATACCGCTCATCCCATCTTACCGGCATGGGGAAAGCCCTGTCCCGTCTCGGAGGCGGGATCGGAACAAGGGGCCCGGGAGAAACCAAGCTTGAGAACGACAGGCGCGTGATAAAAAGCAGGATCTCCTCGCTTTCCGAGGCGATCAGGGACATGAAACGCGTTCGGGAAACGACCCGGAAAAGGCGGACGGAAAGCGCCCTCCCTGTGATGGCGCTGGTCGGGTACACAAATTCCGGAAAATCCACATTTTTAAACTATCTGACCGGAGTGGACGTGCTGTCGGAGGATAAGCTCCATATTTTTTGTTTGGAATGACGTTTGTTTTGATGTATAATAGTACTGTTTGAGAAAAAGGAGACCAGTTTTATGTCTGATGACGGGCGCGCTCTCTCGTTTGGCGAAGTTACACTGGACAACTGGAAGGAGATCTATGCCTATACGTCGGAATACGGAGAGGGCTCCTGCCAGCATTCTCCGGTCAGTATGTATTCCCTTGCCGGGAAATACAGGGATTCGGTATGTATCGAAGATGGCTTTTTATTTGTGCTGAGAAGCGGGCTGTGCGATGATACCTATCGTGTTTATCTGGCTCCCATGGGGAAGGGAGACCTTAAGAAGGCCTATTGGCGGATCCTTTCGGATGCCGCGGGCTATGGAAAAAAGGTAAGATTCCTCACCCTCACGAAAACCCAGGCTGAGTTTCTCCGGACCTCTTTTCCGGAGAGATTTGACTTTACCAATGACGGAAATCTGGCGGAATATATCTTCTCCGTGGAAACGATGCGGGATTTCCCCGGGAAGGCGCATGCCAGAAGACGAACGGAGATCCGCTCCTTCTGGAGGGACTTTGGAGACCGGACGGAGGTTTCTTTGACGAGAATTCGGATACTGTACTGAAGGGTGTCGCTGGGCAGATCCTGGATCAAAAACAGGGGATCATCGCTACCGGCAAGGAGGAAGATGACTATTATGTGACCTTTGCGAAGATCGAATCCACAGACTGGACCTTCTGCATCATGAGCCCCATTTCCGTTGTGGTCGACCCGGCCCGGGAAATCAGGATCAGTATCGAGTCCAATACCGATTCGGTGGTAAGCTCGGTTCTGGATGGAGTCCTTCGGGTCATCAGGAGCTGCCTGATCCTGACGGCTGTGATCCTTCTGGTCATCACTTTGACGGCGGGATACTTCTCGAGGAAGATCACAAAGCCGCTGCAGACTCTGACCGCGGACGTGAACGAGATCAGCGGGGGAAATCTGGACTGGCGTTCAAAGGTGGATACCGATGACGAGATCGGGAAGCTTGCCGACAGCTTTAACAATATGACGGATTCTCTCCAGAAGTACATCGCCGATCTGAAGGAAGCAACGGCGAAGGAAGAGAGGATCGCCGGTGAACATGCGGCGGCGACCATGATCCAGGAAAGCATGCTGCCCAAGGACTTTGACATTATCTCCGAGCATGAGGAGTTTGATCTGTACGCGACGATGACGCCGGCGAAAGAGGTGGGTGGTGATTTCTATGATTACTTCTTTACGGATGATACCCACCTGGCGCTGATCATTGCGGATGTTTCCGGAAAGAGTGTTCCCGCGGCGCTGTTCATGGCCATAGCAAAGACTTTGATCAAGAATGGGGTCCTGCTTGGAAAGAACCCCTCCGAGGCGTTGGAGTACGCCAACGACAAGCTGCTGGAAACCAATGATGCCATGCTGTTTGTTACGGTGTGGCTTGCGATCATCGATATAACCACAGGCAAGGGCATTGCAGCCAATGCCGGACATGAGCATCCGGCCCTTAAGAGAGCGGGCGGAGAATGGGAGCTTGTGGTGTACGGGCATTCTCCCGCAGTGGGGGTCATCGAGGGCATTCCCTTCAAAGAGCATGAGTTTGAGCTTCATTCCGGAGACAGGCTGTATGTCTATACGGACGGTGCCCCGGAAGCCACCAGAGGGGATGATGAGCTGTACGGGACTGAGCGGCTGATCGATGCTTTGAACCGTCAGGGGGATGCCGGTCCTGAGTAGCTTTTGAAGAGCGTTAAGGATGATATTGACGCGTTTGTTGAAGACGCGCCGCAGTTTGATGATATCACGATGATGTCGATTACATGGCATTAGAAAGGAGGATACCATGTCTGATCCATCTGCTGAAAACAGGATATTCCGCGAAAAGAGCCTGAAAAGCATTTCGGGCCCGGAGGAGCTGAACGATTATATCCGCGTTACCACGCCTCCGGTATGGCTGGTGTTGATCGCGGTTGTTGTGCTGCTTCTCGGAATGCTGGCCTGGTGCATCTTCGGTACCGTGGAAATGCACAGGGAAGACGGGAGCGTGGCAGAGATACATCCGATCGAGTTTATTACGAATTGATTCCGGCGGGTAAAACGATGCATTCAAAAAAAGACACAATCAGAAAACCCGTTACAAAAGGGGTTGCAAAGGTACCTGTGGTCATGCAGTTGGAGGCTCTTGAATGCGGAGCTGCATCGCTCTGCATGATATTGGCCTACTACGGGAAATGGATGCCTCTGGAGGAGGTGCGCCGGGACTGCGGCATTTCGCGTGACGGAAGCAAGGCCAGTAATCTCTTAAAGGCAGCTCGGAGCTACGGAATGAAAGCGGAAGGGTTTCGCTGCGAGCCGGAGTCGCTGCGTGAGGAAGGAAGCTTTCCCTGCATCATCCACTGGAATTTTAACCACTTTGTGGTCTGCGACGGCTTCCGCGGGAACAAGGTATATCTGAACGATCCGGCCAGAGGGAACTACTCTGTTTCCTTAGAGGAGTTTGACAAAGCCTTCACGGGAGTCGGCCTCATGTTCGAGCCCGATGAGGACTTTGTTCCCGGCGGAAAGCCGGCCAGTATTATGGAATTCGCGCGAAAAAGATTAAAGGGCGCCGAAAGCGCTCTTGTTTTCGTTACACTGACCACGATCATCGGTGCCCTTACGGGGATCCTGAACTCAGGCTTCTCCAGGATCTTTCTGGATCAGCTTCTGACCGGCAGGGATCTTCTGTGGGTGGGATCGTTTTTTGTTGCCCTCGGGATCTTTACGGCGATACAGATCATAGCGGCATGGATCCAGGCGATCTATTCGCTGCGCATAAACGGAAAGATGGCGACGGTGGGGAACGCTTCCTACATGTGGAAGGTGCTGAGGCTGCCGATGGAGTTTTTCTCCCAGCGCCTTGCTGGGGATATCCAGCAAAGGAAGGAAGCAAACGCCGGGATCGCGCGAACTGTGGTGGACACACTGACGCCGCTTCTTCTGAATACGATCATGATGATCTTTTATCTGACGATCATGATCCGTTATTCTCTTGTGCTGACTCTTGTGGGGATCGGCACCGTTCTTATGAATACCTGGCTTTCCCGGGTGATCTCGAATAAAAGGATCAACATAACCCGCGTGATGATGCGTGACCAGGGGAAGCTCGCAGCGGCTACGACTTCGGGGATCGAAATGATCGAGACCATTAAGGCTTCGGGCGCGGAGAACGGATATTTTGAAAAGTGGGCCGGAAGCCAGGCGTGCGTCAATACGCAGACTGTCCGGTTCGCCCGTCTGCAGCAGTATCTGGGCATGATCCCGGAGATATTTACGGGACTCAGCAATGTGGCGGTACTCATCATCGGTACTTATCTTACGATGAAGGGGGAGTTCACCACCGGTATGATCCTTGCGTTCCAGGGCTACATGTCCGCCTTCTTAAGTCCCGCCTCCATGCTCGTTTCGGCCGGGCAGACGATGCAGGAAATGAGAAGCTCCATGGAACGGATCCAGGATGTTATGGAGTATCCCGACGACGAAACGCTTTCGATCGGGACTGTTCAGGAAGAAGAACAGGGCAAGCTCAGCGGCGCCTTTACGATGAAAAATGTGACCTTCGGCTATTCCCGCCTGGAAAAGCCGCTGATCGAGGATTTCAATCTGGAGCTCACACAGGGAAAGCGGGTGGCCTTTGTCGGTTCCTCCGGCTGCGGCAAGAGCACGCTGGCAAAGCTGATATCGGGTCTCTATCAGCCCTGGAGCGGAGAGATCCTCTTTGACGGAAAGCCCATAAACGACATAGACCGGAATGTCTTCAGAGGCTCTGTCGCTGTGGTGGATCAGGATATCATCCTGTTTGAGGATACGATCGCGAACAACATAAGAATGTGGGACAATTCCATCGAGGACTTTGAGGTGATCCTTGCAGCCAGGGACGCGCATTTCCATGAGGACATCATGCAGAGAAAAGGGGGCTTTCGGTACCGGATCATGGAAGGAGGCCGGGACTTCTCCGGCGGCCAGCGGCAGCGCATGGAGATCGCCCGGGTGCTCGCGCAGGAGCCCAGCCTGATCATCATGGACGAGGCTACCAGCGCTCTGGATGCCAAAACGGAATTCGAGGTGGTGAATTCCATTAAGGACAGAGGGATCACCTGCGTTGTGATCGCCCATAGACTCAGCACCATCCGGGACTGTGACGAGATCATCGTCATGGACCGGGGAAAAGTGGTTGAGCGCGGAACGCACGAGGAGCTGATGGCTCTTGGCGGAGCCTATAAGGAGCTGGTTACAAGCGAATGACGGAAAGCTGGTTGGAGAATAAAAATGGGTTGGTTTAGTGAACAGATCTCGGAGCGGCGGAAAGCGGATGACAGCGTTTTCGAGGAATCCTTCCTGGAGATGGCCGGGGCCGTTATGGGCCGGCGCTTAAGTGAAAGCCTGAACGATGACAGGCAGCAGGCCGAGGATGCCATCGGAGAGATCTTAAAATATTACCGCGTGAAGCCGCGCGAGGTACCGGAAGACATCACCGACATGAATGAGGTGCTGGAATATCTTCTGCAGCCCAGCGGGATCATGCGGCGTACGGTAGTGCTGGACGGAAAATGGTATCATGACGCGGTGGGAGCCATGATCGGGAAACGCACCGATGACGGCAGACTTGTGGCTCTGATCCCCTGCGGCCTGAACAGCTACCGTTTTCTTGACAGGAAAACAGGAAAAATGGTGCGCCTGAACAGCAAAAACCGGGCGCTGATCGACCGCGAGGCCATTGCCTTTTACAAGCCGTTCCCCCTGAAGAAAATGAGCATGCTGAGTCTGATCCGGTATATGTTCGGGCAGCTCACCTGTGCGGACTATGTCATGATCGTGCTTTCCATCCTTGCGGTTACGCTTGTGGGCATGCTTATGCCGAAGCTGCAGGCCACGCTCTTTTCCGATGTGCTTATGTCCAAAAACGGCCTGGCCCTGATCGGGATGGCGATCTTTATGGCTTCCGTTACGATCAGCGGGATCATGCTGGGAGCCGTGAGGGCTCTGATCACGACCAGGCTCAATACAAAGCTGCATCTGTCTGTGGAGGCGGCGACCATGATGCGCGTCCTTACCCTTCCTGCGACGTTTTTCAAGGACTACAGCTCAGGGGAATTAAGCCGGCGGTCCCAGTATATGAACGCTCTCTCCGACCAGCTGGTGAATATGGTCCTGTCCACCGGTCTGACCTCGCTTTTTTCCCTGCTCTATATCACACAGATCTTTATCTTTGCGCCTGCGCTCGTGGTGCCGGCTCTCCTTGTTACGGTACTCAGCGTGGTTATTATGATCGTTCAGATCCTTCTGCAGATCAGGATATCCAGACAGCTTATGGAGGTCAGTACAAAGGAAAGCGGCCTGAGCTATCAGCTGATCTCCGGTATTCAGAAGATACGTCTTTCCGGAGCGGAGAAACGGGCCTTCGCGAAATGGGGGAAACTTTACAGTAAAGAAGCGGCTCTTGCCTATAATCCTCCGACGATCCTGAAGACGGCGTCTGTACTCACCCTGGCTGTTTCTCTCACCGGAACCATGGTCCTCTATTACGCCGCGATCATGAGCGGCGTATCCGTCGCGGAATACTTTGCCTTCCAAAGCGCATACGGAATGATCAACGGAGCGATTCTGTCGCTGGCTTCCATCGCAGGGACCATCGCCTCGATCCGGCCGACGCTTGAGATGGCGAGGCCCATTATGGAGACGGTTCCCGAGGTGACAAAGGACAAGCAGGTTCTGACCTCTCTTTCCGGCTCCATCGAACTGAACAGCATCACCTTCCGCTACAGCGACGACATGCCGGCAGTCCTTGACAATCTGTCGCTTAAGATAAGGTCGGGACAGTATGTGGCCATCGTCGGGAAGACCGGCTGCGGGAAATCCACGCTCATGCGGATCATGCTGGGGTTTGAGACGCCGCAGAAGGGAGCGGTTTACTATGACGGGATCGATCTGGAAACGATCGATCTGAAATCCCTGCGGCGGAGGATCGGCACCGTCATGCAGAACGGGAAGATGTTTACCGGAGATATCTACTCAAACATCACGATCTCAGCCCCCTGGCTCACAATGGATGAAGCCTGGGAGGCCGCGGAGCTGGCCGGGATGGGAGATGACATCCGGGAGATGCCGATGGGGATGCATACGCTGATCTCCGAGGGACAGGGCGGTATTTCCGGCGGGCAGAGACAGCGCCTTCTGATCGCGAGAGCCATAGCGCCGAAGCCGAAGGTGCTGATGTTTGACGAGGCGACCAGCGCCCTGGACAATCTGACGCAGAAGAGGGTCAGCAAGTCCCTGGATGAAATGAAATGCACCCGTATCGTTATCGCTCACAGACTCAGTACGATCCGGCAGTGTGACCGGATCATCGTCCTCGATAACGGGAAGATCATCGAGGACGGAAACTATGATGAGCTCATGAAAAAGGACGGTTATTTTGCGGACCTCGTCGCGAGACAGCGCCTGGACGATACCGCTTATGTGGGCAGGACTACGATGTTCTGACCATTTTAACACTAAGATTTGACTTTTTCAATTTTTTGTGCCATTATTTTTTCGTGGTTCGTGGTATATCACACTGGGAAAGGAAAGCACCTATCGCTATGATAAGTGCTTTTTCTTTGTTTTAAAC
>JAEESA010000346.1 GCA_016286115.1 Lachnospiraceae bacterium | reverse complement strand
ATATTCATCGTGATTTCCGCGTATGAGCTATATAGTACCTCGCAATTGTTCTGCAATTTCCTTAGTTTGTACATTGGAACCTAGGATGAAGTCTCCAAGCACAATAACTATGTCATCATCAGATCTTACAACCTCATTCCAGTTACGAATGATTAGCTCATTCATTTGCGTAGCGCACTGAAAGCCGCGATCGTTCACAGCAAATGGAGTATCATGATTTAAATGCGTATCTGCAATAAAGTACATCATAAACATCACCCAACGAATGTAGCATCTCTACTCCTATCGGGATTGTGAAATCTTGGGTTGAAAACCCTAATTTGAGTTCGTGTTAGATTGTGAAATCTTGGGTTGATAAAGCAGCCAGATGAGTAGGAGAAGAAATAATCGAAGATTGTGAAATCTTGGGTTGACAAATAAGCATAGAAAAAGAGCATGGCTACTGGTTGGCAGTCATGCTCTTTCTTTGTTATATGGTTCTCTGTTATTCCTAGTCAGTGCCCAGATTGTCTATATCCTCGTGCCACTCGTCTAAAATCACTTCATCGAAGATTTCACCGGTTTCCGGATCAAAGTTAACGCCAGGTATGAGCCCGATGGTCGGATCGTACTGGTGGCTGTCATAATCTTCGCCGTCCTCTGTAACGCTGTCTTGAATACCCTTAACCTCCTCATAATGAAACACCGGCCCCTTTTTCGGAATGGGCGGACCAAGAAGCATTCCGGCTTTATCAATGCGCTCCAGATTGGAATAGCGGAAAAGCGTTCTTCCACGAAGGATTTCAAAGGAATTGCCACGCCCACGAATGTTGTTCTCGCGAATGATACGGTTCGTGCACTCTGTAAACCCGTTCGTGATGGCGACAGGGCAGATCCAGTAGTTGAAGATCTGTTCGTAGAAGTTATGGACCGTCTTTGCAAGAGTTCGAAAGTCATTGTAGATGTCGTCAGTTGGGATTCCCTTTTCCCAATCTGCAAAAGCTTGCTTTGCGTTATCAATTGACGTTGGGTTATCGTCCCAGATGTTGAAGAAGTCTTCCTTCAGATCAAATGCAGTGGCAAGCGGTTTTAATATTTCGCTTTCTCTGCATCCTTTGATCTTCATGGCATCATCCGGTGTCATATCTCGAAGCCGGGTCCGCAGGGTATATGCAAGTCCTTTCTTAGTTGCAACGCGCTCCTTACGTGTCATCTTAGCCTGTACAGCGATTCGGATAGCATCCATAGCACGGTTTGCGTAAGCAACGACATGGTAATGAGCAATCACCCATCTGGCATTTGGAAATGACTCCTTGATGCTTTTCTCAAACGGGCGGTACATGTCTGTGCATACCCATAGGACACGTTCCCTGTTTGGCATCTTTGAAAAGTATGCAGTCAGGGACTGTTGGTCTCGGCCTTCAAGCATGTCGTACAGGGTTCTATGTTCAAGGTCTGTGATGACCGTAATCTCTCCAAGTTTTTTTATCTTGATTTCATCCAGTCCTAGAAAAGCGGGGGTCTGGAACCTTAATTCTTCTTCCTTTTCTCTGATAAACTGTCGAAATACGTTCTTTACGGTGTTATTGGTGACGCCATATTCGTTTGCAATGTCGTAGAAGCTGTGTTTGATAGCCAAATTGGCCATTTTTGCAACAAGGCGCTTTGTCATGTATCGGTTTTCATCGATAGCTTCGACTTTCGGATGGTAAATATACCCGCATTTCTTACACCGCTTTCTCGGGAACCTCAGTCTAAGCTTTGTAGGATAGCCAACAAACGTGGTATCTGTGACCAGTATTTCTTTTCCGGTGTGAGCGTACAGTTTTTGTTCGCAATTCGGACAAACCGTTGGCAGTTCACCAATATAAGTCATCTGTATTTCGTTTCGTTTTCCCTCCCGGTTCTGATCATTCTTTGGAACGTCATCGAAGGTTAACACGTTATCCAGCTTAAATCCTGACATAAGAATGTCTTCTATCGTTGTGCTTTTATCCATATGTCCTCCAAAAGGCGCTTATGACGGGAGCGCATACGTCCCCGTCATAAACGACTAACTCTGTGTATTATTTCTTATCTGACTTAATGAACTGCATGAATTCAGGCATGTCAATACGTTTATTCTTATCTACAAGGTCATAGATGATATCAGCGAGTGGTCTCCACGTCTGCGGATCGGCAATGATCTTGTCTGCAAGCGCTCCGAACTCGTTGTTTTTCAGTGCGATAGCAGCAAGCTGAATAATACGCTCCATACGTCCGTCTGCGATAATGGCCTCTTTACTGTTAGTGGTATTCTGGATCTGGATACGAGATACATCGTCAGATGCCACATAATCTGCAATAGCGTTGATGGTTCTTGCACCGACATCCGTTGAAACATCGTTGCCCCAGATCTCGTTGATCTTCGCAACAATAACCTTCAGAGAATCCTTTCGTCCGCCTTTGCCTTTACCGCCGGTTGTCATCGGTTTCAGAACGGTATTATCATCTGGCAGGATAACCCTGTCCGAAAGGGACTTAAGCTTGAAATCGGACAGCACAAGTGAGCTGATATCGATCTCGTCAACAGAGATACCATCCAGTTTGTGTGACAAGAGTTTGGCGAAACTGCTGAACACTTCAAGATCAGGCTCTCCAAGATCAACAATCTGGGTGATGTATTCGTAGGCGGAAGAATATCTTTTCAGTTTCTTTCGGAATGTCATCAGCTTGTCTATCTCATCCTGTACATTCTTCAGCTGGACCTCGGCCTGCTGTGTGGTCTCCTTATCGCCAGTCTCCTTTGCTTTATCCATAACCCCACGCCACATGCTGTAAGCGGTCTGCTGAGCTTTCAGGGCTGAATTCCAGCGATCTGCCGGAACAGATACAAGATTATATATCTTCGTGCGATAAGAGTCCTTG
>JAEESA010000054.1 GCA_016286115.1 Lachnospiraceae bacterium | reverse complement strand
GACGAAAACTGGCGAACGAAAAGGTGAAGAAATACGATGGGAAGAACGACAGGGATAAGACGCAGATCAATAACGAAGAAGAGTTGAAACAACAAATAAGAAAACGTCTGGAAGTGCTGCAGAACAAAATGCGCATGAATTGGGAAGCCGATATGAATCTCATCGATGACGTGGAAACAGCGGTCAATATGTTCGAGGAAGAGCTTCTGGAGAGGGTACATATAACCTACGACGCCCTGCAGGCACTCTCCAGTTCAGAGGACATGAAAAAACTGCTGAACAAAAAGGATCCTGCTGCATTCGTTGTGGCCAGCGAATACAAAGCTGCTTTCCGGAGAGCTGAATCCGACTGCGTGGATCAGCTTAACGACTTCTTCACCGGGTTGGAAGCCTGTGAAAACGAGGCTGCCGTGCGGGAAGTTCTGGCAAGTCGTAAAACTGCAGCTCTCCGGGGATTTGAGGTGCTGTGAGTCACTGCGACAAATAATTTCTGTAAAAAGTTAGGGAGGAACAATGAAATTTACAAGAATCGGGGAAGAAAACTGGTTCTTCCTTGACTATTAGTATTTTGCGCTTTGTACCGGGTTACAAATAGGCTATAATAGTACTATGCAAACGAAAGGAAAGAAACCTTTATGAGTACTATTTCAGCCCTCGATCTCCAAGCCTTTTATCCTGAAGAATTAAAGATACTTAACGTCGAAAACAGGAAGGAAGAAATCAAAATCTATATGCATTCTGTGAGTAAAACCTGCAGATGCCATAGATGCGGAAAAATACTTAATGAGCATCATGGTTCACACCACAGAACAGTGCAGGATCTGCCTATTTTGGGAAAGCGTGTATCCCTTGACATGCAGATTTATGATTATGAATGCACCTGCAACGAGAAAGGGACATATGCTCCAACGGAAACGTTCGATGGGTTTTTGTCCCATAATAGCCGCATGACAGACCGCTTGGAGGACTTTATCTGTATGTTGGCGTTGGAAACGAGTTGTGAATCCAGTGCCAGGATTATGAACAGACTTAACGTTAAAGTCAGCGGAGATACTGTTATTCGTATCCTGATAAAGCGTTATAAAAATCAGCCAGTACCCACATGTAGCAATGCAGTCGGAATCGATGACTTCGCATTCAAAAAGCGGCATACATACGGCACGATTATTGTGGATGAGGAAACTCACCGGCCTGTTGCTGTACTTGAAGGACGGGACGGCAAAACCTTGAAAGAATGGCTCCGCCAGAATCAACATGTCACCACAGTAACCAGAGACCGGGCAAGTGCTTATGCAAAAGCAGTTGAAGAAGTACTCCCGGATTGCATGCAAATAGCTGACCGTTTCCATATCCATCAGAATCTGATGGATGCCGTCAATAAAGTGCTATGTCGAGAAATCCCAGCATCAACGGTAATTCCTAAAAATGCTGTACCACCTGATCCAGATCAAATGGAGTTATCCACTGTTTTGCAAGTGGAGGGTAAAAAAAATCGATCCCATTGTGGATAACCTGTCTGAATCCGAAGAAAAACGCAGAAAACTAATTCTACAGATTCAGGAACTGTATCGTGGTGGCATGCCGATCAGAAAACTTGCCAACATCCTCAGCATTTCAAGACATACTGCTCGCAAATATATAGATGGCAATCCTAACATCCTTTGTACAACCCGTAAGAGTAGCAGCTTAAATGCATATGATGCATTGATTATTAAAAGTATCCAAGATGGTCATACCGCATCTTATATAGCAAAGCAGTTGAAAACGAATGGATATGGCGGGACTGTCAGTAATGCACGGCAATATACCGCAAAACTTGCAAAAAGGTACGGCTTACAACTTTCAAAATTTCACAGAGTGGAATACAACAATACACAAAATCCCCAGGAAAAAACTTCTATAGAATATATTTCAAGGAAGGGCATCTTCAATCATCTCTGGATGGACATAGAGCTGACGGCTGGTCATCGGAGATATTTATGGGAAAAATACCCTATTCTTTGGGAACTGGAATCATGTATCCGTGAATTTCGGGCTCTATTCAGCAAACGAAGTATGCCGGGATTATATCTTTTTATTAACCGCTACAGTAGTTCGAAAATAAAAGAACTTGCGTCTTTTGCCAAAGGGCTCCAGAAGGATATCTCCGCTGTGGAAAACGCAGTGGCCAGTCCGTTAAGTAACGGCTTTGTTGAAGGCACTAACAGCAAAGTCAAGACCATCAAAAAAACAATGTATGGCAGATGCGGAATCACACTCCTTTCTGCAAAGCTGATGTACAACAACGCGAGAAAATAACACTAATCAATGAGGAAGAGCCTTTCTTCGATGTCAAAAATAGGCAATTCAGCCCCTGAATCAATCAGAACATTAATTGAATACAGCTTCAGTATGGGTCTTGTATAAATATTTATCAAAGGAAGCTCAAAATCTAACATACGGAATATATCCCCACAGGAGCAACGGTTTCAGGTGTGGTATTTTCGCTGACGACTTCTCCATTACTCATAATGGCGATGGATACAATCTGATCTTTGGGAGTATCTCTTTCAGAATATGACACGACAGCAGATTTTACGGTTGCCCCATTATCCCATTCAACATCCGTAAGACCTACCTCCTGATTTGGGTACAGTCTGCATATTTCTTCCCAAGACAGCTTTTTACTCATGATCGGAATGCTCCTTTCATAGATTTCTGGTTCTATTATAACACGCTTACTACCAGAATTCATCTAAAACTCGGGCATTCTGGCAAATTAGGTAAAATATAGGTAAAACCCATGGCCGCCAGTCCTGGACACCCCATTTTACAGGCTTTCCGTCAAAAACGGCAGATATTGCCGTGGCAGATAAAAAGTATTTTTGTCATAGTTTTTTCCCCTCAATGATCATGGAAAGTGGATATCCGCTGCGGTCGATCTCGGCAAAACCGCCGCTGATATCGTAATCGAACTCCTTCAGACCCGTGATCACCATCTTATTGCTGCACATTCCCGATATGATCTCGGATAAGGAGTGCGTATAGTCGGTAAAGGTCTTGGAATGATAGCTCTTTTGGGTCATATAGTACATGCCGCCGTTTCCTGTCCATTCGTGCTCGAAGTAGGAATAATGGCATTCCTTTCTGTGCGCGGGGTCAAAAGGCTCGTCGCCTTCCACGGCAAGCATGTTCGTGCAGGGGTGCTGCTCGTGGATCACGATCACGGCCTCCGGCTTCATGCATTTTGCGATGACGGCAAAGAAACGATCGAGATCATCAAACCAGCACAACGCGCCGATCGTGATGAGGACGATGTCAAACTGCTCTTTGTGGCTATCGTCGATATCGTATATATTGACGGCTTCGAATTCGCAGGGCAGATCTAATTCCCTGGCTTTTTCATTGGCGAAGGCGACCTGGTTCTCGGCGATATCAAAGCCGATCCCTTTAGCGGCTTTTCCGCTTTTTACCAGGGACAAAAGTTCACGCCCGTTGTTGCAGCAAAACTGGCCGATCACCGCGCCTTCTGTGTTCAGGCGCTTTAAGACCGCCTTCATTTCCTCATAAAAGAACGGATACTCCTCATTTTTTACCCGGTCCGTTATATCCGCTCCCCAGGAAGCGGCTCTGTTCTCAAATGCCTCTTCCCAGGCCGCTTTGTTTCCCTCAATATACTTTTCCATGATACATGCACCTCATCATAATCCAACTGAAGAATAAGGAAAGTATATCATAGATCCATTCTGCAGGCCAATGAATTGTGAAGGTTCCCTGCTGACCGATCGCGCATATAAATCGACCGAATGCGCAGGATATCTTGCTTTCGCCGGGCGGGATTGCTATTTTCAACGCATGTAGAACAGAAACATGGTATAATGAGAAACGAATATGTATAACATCTATTTTGAGCTCGCGGCAACAGGTTTTACCGCGATCCTGCTTTTATATCTTCATATTGAGTATCCGAAGGCTTCCGAGAACAATAAGATCTACCGGCAGTGGGTGGCGTGGATCCTTGCGGGGCAGATCGTCGATGTGATCGCTTCCCGCATGACAGACTATGGGTATATGATCCCGCCGATTTTGAATATTTTGGTGAACACGGTCTATTTTATGGTCACTGCGGGATGCTTTTTCTGCCTGGTGAGATATCTGCATTCGCTGGTAAAGGGGAGATTTTCTGATTTTTACATCCGATTTCTTAAGGTATTGTGCGTAATCTATGTTGCCTTCCTTATTGTCAACATCTTTACCGGGTGGCTTTTTACCTTTGATGAAACGGGGACGTATGTCCACGGTCCGGTGTATTTCCTGATCTATGTGCTGCAGATCCTGGTCATCTTCATGTCCATCGTGCTGCTGCTTTCGTATCGGAAGAAGCTGGAAAAACGGCAGCTGGCGGCGATCTGGCTGTTCATGCTGATCATTGTGGCGGGCTTTGTCCTGCAGGCGGGGCTTTTCCCCAAAACGCTTCTGGTGTTCTACAACTTCGCGCTGGCGGCGATGACGGTGCTCTTTGTGATGGAAACCCCGGATTATGTCAAACTTACGGCTGCGCTTAAAGATGCGGCGGAGCAGCGGAAACGGGCGGATGCGGCGAATCAGGCGAAGAGTAACTTCCTTGCGAACATGTCCCATGAGATCCGCACGCCGATGAATGCCATCATCGGGCTGGATGAGATGATCCTGCGTGAGGCAGACCGGCCGAAGGTGAGAAAATTTGCGCTGGATATCCGGAGCGCCGGGAATACGCTGCTTTCCATCATTAATGACATTCTGGATCTGAGTAAGATCGAATCCGGCAAGATGGAGCTGGTGCCGGTGGAATATGATTTTTCGTCTGTGCTGAACGATATCGTGAACATGACGATGAAGAAGGCGCAGGAAAAAGGGCTTACCTATGAGCTGGAGGTGGATCCCGACATCCCGTCCGTTCTTTACGGGGATGAGATCCGGATCCGCCAGATCATCCTGAATCTGACCAACAATGCGATCAAATATACGGCGGAGGGAAGCGTTCACGTGGCTGTTTTGTGGCGTAAAGAGGACAGCAGGCTCATCGTGAGCGTTCGCGATACGGGAATGGGGATCCGTCCTGAGGATCTGGACCGGCTCTTTTCCTCGTTCCAGCGGCTCGATGAAACGAAGAACCGGAATATTGAGGGCACCGGGCTGGGGCTCAATATCACAAAGCAGCTCGCCGAGATGATGGGCGGAGAGGTTACGGTAGAGAGTGTATACGGGGAAGGGTCCTGTTTTACTGCATCTATGGAGCAGAAGGTGGTGTGCGACACGCCGATCGGAGACTATACGAAGCACCTGGAAGAGGCGCAGAGCAAAAACGAGGAATTCCGGCCGCAGCTCGTGGCGCCAAACGCCCGGATCCTGATCGTGGATGACAACGAGATGAATCTGGAGGTCATCACGGAGCTGATGCGCGAGACCGAGATGAAGATCCGGACCGCGATCTCCGGGAAAGAATGCATTGCAGAGCTGGAGAAAAATGAGTTTGACCTCGTCTTTTTGGATCAGATGATGCCGGAGCTGTCCGGGACGGACACGCTGAAGCTCTTAAAGCAAAGGCATCTCTGTGATAACATCCCCGTCATCGTCCTGACCGCGGATGCGATCGTGGGAGCCAGAGATTCCTATGTCAAAGCCGGGTTTACGGACTACTTGTCAAAGCCGGTCATGTATCCGCAGCTCGAGGAGATCCTGATGAAATACATCGATCCGTCGCTTATCCTGACGCAGGAACAGATCGAGGCGGAGAAAAATGAGCGGGCGAAAGAGGCGGAAAAGGATAAACCGAAGGTTCTTGTGATCTGCGATTCGACGGAAAAGCTGAATCAGGCCAAGGCGCTGATCACGGATGCTTACAAAGGCGTATTTGTGAAGGATGAGGCGCAGGCAGAGAAATACCTCAAAAAGCACGAGGTGGCTTTTGTGATCAGAGACTTTAAGGGGGAAGAATGAAAAAGAAGAAAGGATATATTATCCTGTTTGTGATCGTTGCGGCGCTGTACGCCTTGATCTTGGAGCTGTCCAAAAACACCGTATGGGGCTGGGGCATATTTGCGGCAGTAATGGTGGTGTTTTTGATTCTGTATATTATAAAGCTGGGCGAAAAGAAGCCTGCGGTGCGGTTTCTTTCCTGGATCGGGTTATTTGCGGCATTGTTTATCGTGTATAAGGTCAGCTACCCGCCCTATGCGCGCGTTCCCGCAGTTGGCGTGAGAAACCCGGAACAAACCGATGTGGTCACGGTCGCGCAGGGGGACCTTACGGGAGTGTTCAATGAGGATAAGACGGTGGAAGTCTATGCCGGGATCCCTTATGCAAAGCCGCCGGTGGGAGAACTGCGCTGGAAGGAGCCGGAAGAGCCCGATGCCTGGGAGGGCACGCTGATCTGTGATCGATTTGCTCCCAAATTCATGCAGGGAGAAAAATCGACGCTTTGGGATTCAATGGTGGATCTTATCATCTATAATAATTTCTCGTGGTTTGATCCCTATAACAATTACAGAGAGGCCATGAGCGAAGATGCGCTTTATGCCAATGTCTGGAAGCCGGCGGGGGCTGTGTCGGACTGCCCCGTGATCTTTTATGTCCACGGCGGGTCGCTGCAGACCGGGTCTCCTTCTTATGACCAGTACAACGGAGAAGCCTGGGCAAAACGCGGGATCGTCTTTGTGGACTTCGGGTATCGCCTGAATGTGTTCGGGTATTACGCGGATGAAGCGCTTGCGGCGGAGTCCGAAAACGGTACGACGGGCAACTACGGCCTTCTGGACCAGATCGCGGCGCTTCGGTGGGTGCATGAGAATATCGCAGCATTCGGCGGAGACCCCGAAAACATCACTGTCGCCGGGGAGTCGGCAGGCTCTTCCAGCGTGAACGCGATCTGTGTTTCGCCGTTAGCGAAGGGGCTTTTTAAGCGCGCTGTCGGAGAGAGCAGCGGAATTGCGGTAAATCATCCCTATCATACCTTCCGGGATTACGCCGAAGCGCTTGAAATGAAGAGCGAGGTGCAAGAGCAGCTGGGGGTGAGTACGGTAGAGGAGCTCCGAAAGCTCGACGCGAAAAAGCTGGTTTTAGCGGCAGGGGATTATAATTCGATGACCGTGGACGGATACGCGATCCCGGAGCAGCCGGCCTATATCTATCAGAAGGGCGAGAACAACGAAGAGGCGCTGCTCAGCGGCTTCAATGCCTCGGAGGCATATGTTTTCACGATCCTTGATACAAAGGTGACGAAAGATAATTACCTGGAAATGCTGGAGGAGCATTTTGATGAGTATGCAGATGAGATCGCTGCGCTGTACCCGGCGGGAGAGGACCCGAAGGCGCAGTACAACACGGTGATGGGCGGGGCCTGGTTCGCCTACAGCCATAACGTGTGGTCCCGCTATATGCAAGCGGAAGGGCGGCCGGTTTATGAATACTGGTTCACAAGGGCGAATAAAGGCCTCAGCAACAACCACGCCGGGGAGCTTCCGTACTTTTACGGAAATCTCGAAACGCAGCCGCAGAATTATACCGCATATGACTATGAACTGTCGGAAACGATCATGGACTACATAGAGAACTTTGTGCGCACCGGGGATCCGAATGGCGAGGGGCTTCCCGAATGGCAGGATTTTTCTGCGGATCCGACGAAGGTGATGGAGTTAGGGGACCGCGTCGGTTTGGCAACAGACCCCTTCCTGTCGCTTTATGGCATTCTGGACGAGGCGCAGGAGTAAGTTAGACATAGAAAGAGCCGTGGCTGAATTGCCGCGGCTCTTCTTTATTATATATGGTAGTAGTATGACAAACAGATCACTCTGTATCAACACCTTTGGAATTAAAATATGCCTCGAAAAGGGAGTTCGCAGCATCAAGTGTCTTGCCGCTGATCTCCGGAAGATCCTTGCCCCAGGTCTTTGTCGCTTCGTCAAAACCCTTCTGCATGGCTTCCTGCATCTTCTTCATCTGTTCCGGGTCATCTCCGGCCAGAGCGCTTGCAAACTGGAAAAGCCGCTCGGAGGTCTTTTTGACGCCCCAGTAACCGTCCTCGGAAATGTCTTCCTGCGCCTTAGCTTTTGTGGCTGCGTCTACAGTGAAGTCTCCGCTGGCCAGCTTCTTCCACATGTCCTCGGAGCTCATGCCGATCGTTCCGATCTGATCACCGATCGTCTTCTTGACCAGATCCAGGAAATTGGCTTCCTGCTGCGCCTGGTCTGCTTTCAGCTGCTGCACCAGATTCGCCCTGTCTTCGGCGCTCATCTTGTTGATGCTGTAGGTTGCCGGTTTTTCGATCTGAGATGATTTTTCATAGACCACACCGACATCTTCCGTGCTTTTCTTCTCCGCTGCCTTCTCTTCGACTTTGGTTGCGGTGCCGGCAGCGGGCGCTGTTTGATAAGCGTTATAGTTTGTGTTGATTTCCATTGACATAATTCGATCCCTCCTTGATCTTTTGAATGTGAATTCCCTTTCAATGCTCGTCCTGGAAATGTTTATGGTTCCATCTATATCATAGGCTCCGGGCGTCCCGGACATCCTGAAATTTCGCCTATGTATACTTGTGACCATATTATAGCACAACTCATTTAAGAAAGCGAGTATTTTCTGAATTTTTTTGTGTTTCTAACGGAAAAAGCGTATTGCAAAAATACGGTTTTTGGGACATAATATATCTGTTAGTCTTTACCGTATAAAAGGAGGCAGAGATGAGATTAGTAACCAGAAGCGATTTTGACGGTTTGGTCTGTGCAATGATCCTGAAAGAGATCCATCTTGTGGATGAGATCAAGTTTGTTCATCCCAAGGATGTGCAGGACGGCAAGATCGAACTCAGCGAAAATGACATCACTACAAACCTTCCCTTTGATCCCAGAGTGGGCCTGTGCTTCGACCATCATGAATCCGAGCTGAGCCGGAATTCCGATGCGGTCGGCAGCGGGAAATGGATCATCGAGGGAGAAGCAAAGAGCGCAGCCCGTGTGGTTCATAATTACTACAAGGACAAATATGATCTGGGCCGGATCTCGGATGAGATCATGGAAGCAGTGGATAAGGGCGACAGCGCTGACTTTACGATCGAAGAGGTGAGAAATCCGAAGGACTGGGTCCTGATGAACTTCCTGATGGACGCCCGGACCGGCCTCGGCCGATTCCATGACTTCCGTATTTCCAACTACGATCTGATGATGGAGCTCATCGATTACTGTCTGGATCACAGGATCGAGGATGTTTTAAAACTTCCGGATGTGCAGGAACGCGTGGATATGTACTTCAAGCAGCAGGATCTTTTCCGTGCGCAGCTCGAGAAAGTGAGCCGCCAGGAAGGCAGATGCGTGGTTGTGGACTTGAGAGACCAGGATCCGATCTACACCGGAAACCGTTTCTATGTGTACACCATGTTCCCGGATGCGTATTTCTCCATCCATGTGGCATGGGGCTTCCGCAAGCAGAACACAGCGGTCATGATCGGAAAGTCCATTTTCAAGGATTCCCCGGATGTGGACAAGAACATTGCGGAGATCACCTTAAAATACGGCGGCGGCGGTCATAAAAACGCAGGCACGTGCCAGCTGGACAACGATAAGGTGGACGACCTCCTGCCGGATATCCTGAATTTCTTTAACTCATAACGTATGATCTTTTCGGGAGTCCTGCGGGACTCCCGCTTTTTATGCGCAGGCCCGCGTATGGAATATTTCCGACTACGTCGGACGCGGGCCGCGCGGCGAGCGGTGCATTCGCCCGCTCGATGCGCAGGGATGCGTGCACACACTACAGAAAAGAGGACTTAAAATGAAAGAACTGATGTTGGGCAATAAGGCTGTGGCCAGGGGGCTGTATGAGGCCGGCGTCTGCTTTATCTCCAGCTATCCGGGAACGCCGAGCACGGAAGTGACCGAAGAAGCCGTAAAGTATGACGAGATCTACTGCGAGTGGGCACCGAACGAGAAGGTGGCGCTGGAAGCTGCTTTCGGGGCTTCGCTGGCGGGAAGGAGAGCGTTCGCGGCACAGAAGCACGTCGGGCTGAATGTGGCGGCGGATCCTTTATATACCATGAGCTACACCGGCGTGAATGCGGGGCTGGTCATCTGTGTGGCAGATGACGCGGGCATGCATTCTTCGCAGAACGAGCAGGACAGCCGTCATCACGCGATCGCGGCCAAGGTTCCGATGCTGGAGCCTTCGGATTCGGCGGAAGCGCTGAAGTTTACGAAGCTGGCGTATGAGCTTTCGGAAAAATACGATACACCTGTGCTGCTGAAAATGTGCACCCGCGTTTCCCATTCGCAGTCTCTTGTGGAGGCGGGAGAGCGGTCGGTGCCGGAAAAGGCCTATGAAAAGGATATCGCGAAATACGTGATGATGCCCGGAAATGCGAAAAAACGGCATCCGTTCGTGGAGGAACGCACGAAAAAGCTCATTGAATTCGCGGAGACCTCCGATGTGAACCGCGTGGAGATGGGAGGGGAAGAGCTCGGGATCATCACGGGTTCGACGTCTTATCAATATGTGAAGGAAGTGTTCGGAGATTCTGTCTCCGTGCTGAAGCTCGGCATGACCAATCCGCTGCCGGAGAAAATGATCCGCGATTTTGCTGCAAAGGTGAAGCGGCTCGTCGTGGTGGAGGAGCTGGATCCGATCATCGAGGATCATGTGCGGTCCCTGGGGCTTGCCGTGGAAGGGAAGAATATGCTTCCCATGATCGATGAATTTTCGCAGAATCTGCTGAGAAAAGCGTTTGAAAAGGATGTTCCCGAAGGGCTTGCGGTTTCGGATCCGATCCCGCCAAGGCCGCCGGTCATGTGCGCGGGCTGCCCGCACAGAGGGCTTTTCTACACGCTGAAAAAGAACGGCTGTACAGTGCTCGGCGATATCGGCTGTTATACGCTCGGCGCGGTTCCGCCGCTGGGCGCGATCGAGATGACCTTATGCATGGGCGCTTCCATCGGCGCTGCCCACGGGTTCAACAAGATTTTGGGATCGGAGTCGGAGAAAAAGACCGTGGCCGTGATCGGGGATTCGACCTTTGTGCACTCCGGTATGACCGGTCTTGCCAATGTGGCGTATAACCAGTCCAATACGACGGTCATCATCCTTGACAATTCGATCACCGGCATGACCGGCCATCAGCAGAATCCGACCACCGGGTACAATATCAAAGGAGATCCGGCCGGAAAGATCGACTTGACGGCTCTATGCCACGCCATGGGGATCAGGCGGGTCGCGGTGTGCGATCCCTATGATCTCAAGCAGTGCGACCAGGTTCTGAAGGAAGAACTGGCGGCCGAAGAGCCTTCCGTGATCATCTCGAGACGGCCCTGCGCGCTGCTGAAGCATGTGAAACATAAACCGCCGCTTTCCGTCAACAGAGAGAAGTGCATCGGCTGCAAATCCTGCATGAAGATCGGCTGCCCTGCCATTTCCATGAAGGAAGGCAAGGCGAAGGTGGACGAGACCTTATGCGTAGGCTGCAATGTGTGCGCCGGCTTATGCCCGAAGGATGCGTTTGAGACCACTGGGAAGGAGGCATAAGGAATGGAAACGAAGAATATTATGATCGTCGGCGTCGGAGGGCAGGGTTCCCTTCTGGCGAGCAAGCTTTTGGGACATCTTTTCCTGTCACAGGGCATGGATGTCAAGGTTTCCGAGGTGCACGGCATGTCCCAGCGCGGCGGGAGCGTGGTAACGTATGTACGGTTTGGCGACCGGGTGTATTCTCCGGTCATTGATCAGGGAGAAGCGGACTTTATCGTTTCCTTTGAGCTGCTGGAGGCCGCGAGATGGCTTCCCTGGCTTAAAAAGGGCGGACGGATCGTGACGAACACCCAGCAGATCGACCCGATGCCGGTCATCACCGGGGTAGCGGAATATCCGCAGGAGCTGGTCGAAAAAATGAAGAGCCTGGGCGTGGAAGTGGATGCGATGGACTGCCTGTCCCTGGCGGAAAAGGCGGGTTCCGTGAAAGCGGTCAACATCGTGCTTTTGGGGAGATTGTCGCAGTATTTTGACATCCCCGAGGAGAGCTGGATCGCTTCTCTGACGGCGAATGTGCCGGAGAAGCTTCTGGATATCAATAAGAAGGCGTTTGCATTGGGCCGGGAAGGGGCCTGAAAGAAAGGAAGAAAAATGGAAAGGTACTATCAACAGGAGATCGAGTGTGCTTCCCGCGAGGAGATCACTAAGATCCAGAACGAAAAACTGGTAAAACAGGTACAGCATGTCTGGGACAATGTGCCGTATTACCGCAAAAAAATGGAAGAGAAAGGATTGAAGCCGGAGGACGTTAAGTCAATTGATGACCTTCACAAGCTCCCCTTCCTTTCCAAGGCGGATCTGCGAGAAGCCTATCCTTACGGTCTCCTCGGAACGGACCTGAAGAACTGCGTCCGGATCCAGTCCACCTCCGGCACCACCGGAAAGAGGGTTGTGGCATTTTATACACAGCATGACGTGGATCTTTGGGAAGAATGCTGCGCAAGAGCGATCACTGCCGCGGGCGGCTCAAATGAGGATGTTTGTCAGGTTTCCTACGGCTACGGCCTGTTTACCGGCGGCCCCGGCTTAAACGGCGGTTCCCACAAGGTGGGGTGCCTTACGATCCCGACCAGCTCCGGAAACACGGACCGCCAGATCATGTTTATCATGGATCTCTCGGCAACGATCCTCTGCTGCACCCCGAGCTATGCGGCGTATCTTGGTGAACGGATGAAGGAAATGGGGCTCGGGCCCAACGATATTCCGCTCAAAGCCGGCATTTTCGGCGCGGAAGCCTGGTCCGAAGAGATGCGGCATGACATTGAAACAACGATGGGCATCAAAGCCTACGATATCTACGGGCTGACCGAGCTTTCCGGCCCCGGCGTGGCGTTTGAATGCTCCGCCCAGCAGGGTATGCACATTAATGAGGACCATTTCCTTGCGGAGATCATCGATCCCGACACCGAAGAAGTGCTGCCGGAAGGTTCGCAGGGAGAGCTCGTCTTTACCTCCCTTGACAAAGAGGCGTTCCCGCTCCTTCGCTACCGCACGCGTGACATCTGCCGCCTGACCCGCGAAAAATGCTCCTGCGGCCGGACACATGTACGGATGGAGAAGCCGAAGGGACGGTCCGACGACATGCTCATCATCCGCGGCGTCAACGTGTTCCCGAGCCAGATCGAGACGGTGCTCTTAAACCACGGTTATGCCGCCAACTACCAGATCATCGTGGACCGTGTCAACAATACGGATACGCTGGATGTGCAGGTGGAAATGACGCCCGAGATGTTCACGGACAGCCTGGGCGACGTGGAAGCAAGGCAGCGTGAGCTTGTGGACGGCCTGAAGTCGATGCTCGGGATCAAAGCCAAGGTTTCCCTTGTGGCACCGAAGAGCATTCCGAGAAGCGAAGGTAAAGCAGTCCGCGTCATTGACAAGAGGAGGATTTGATATGAGTGTAAAACAGATTTCCGTTTTTTTGGAGAACAAGCCGGGACGGCTGAATCAGATGACAAAGGTGCTGGCGGACGCCGGGATCAACCTTTGCGCCATCTCCCTTGCCGAGACCAAGGACTTCGGGATCGTCCGCATGATCACGGACAACCTGATCGATGCCACGAACGTCCTGAAAGAAGCTGATTTCATCGCATCCCTTACGCCTGTGTTGGTCTATCGCGTGCCGGACGAACCGGGCGGGCTCAATAAACTGGTGCAGGCCTTCAGCGACGCGAACGTGAACCTCGAATACATGTACGCTGCGCCGAAATACATGGTCTTCCGCGTCACCGACACGGAACGCTCCGAAAGCGCTGTCGCGCAGCGCGGGTTCCGGTCGCTTACGCAAGAAGATTTATCGTAGGTTTCCCATGCGGGCCTGCTCGGCAGGCCCTGCGTTTCTTAAAAATCTCAATAAAATACAGGTGTCACTCTGTTGGGAGTGGCACCTGTTTTGTTTGGAATTTCTTACATATCTCCCATCCCGCCGCCTTCTTCAGGCGCAGGTTCGGGAGCGGGCTCGGGAGCAGGTTCGGGAGTGGGTTCTGCAGGAACCACGTTCTCCGTGGCCGGCGTAGGCTCTGCGGGAACAACATTCTCCGTGGCCGGTGTGGGTTCAGCAGGCGCGGGTTCTGCGGGCGTTTCCGGTTTCTTTTCTTCTTCGGCAGGCTTTTCGGTCTGCGTCGTGGTCGTTTCGGTGGTGGTTGTCACCGCGGGCTCCGCGGGAGAGGCTTCCGATTCGGGATTGACCTTCTCGTCGTTGATGGTAACGAGGTCCCAACGGTCGTTTAAGATCACGCAGTACCAGGTCTTACCCTTGTTGTAGGTGACCTCTTCGCCGGTTGCTTTATCGAAGAACTTGGTGGGCAGGCCGTCCACTTCCTGGCCTTCCTTCTTCCAGGTCACGTCGATCGCCTTGCCGTTGGTGATGAAGATCCCGTCGCCACCGGAGGTCAGGTCGATGTTTAAGTATTTCTCACCGTTCCAGTGGGAGGCATCGTTACGAAGGCCTGCGAAAGCCGGATCTTCGGTGGTGTAGTAGCTGTAGTTCACCTTCTGGAGAATGATGTTCTTGACGGCGATCTGTTTGCCGTTCAGCCCGTCCTTGTCGGCAGCGCCCCAGGTGTAGCGATAGTACAGGCCGTCGTCC
>JAEESA010000345.1 GCA_016286115.1 Lachnospiraceae bacterium | reverse complement strand
TTCCGTGATCCTTTTTGACGAGATCGAAAAGGCCCATCCCGATGTGTTCAACATTCTCCTTCAAGTGCTGGATGACGGGCGCATCACGGACGCGCAGGGGCGGAAGGTGAATTTCAAGAACACGATCATCATCATGACCAGCAACGCCGGCGCGCAGAGCATCATCGCTCCGAAGAACCTCGGATTTGGCCAGCGGGACGACGAGAAGCAGAATTACGAGCGCATGAAGGACAGCGTCATGGATGAACTGAAGCGGATCTTCAAGCCGGAGTTTTTGAACCGGATCGATGAAACGCTGGTGTTCAGGGCGCTGAATAAGGACGACATGAAGAAGATCGTGACGCTGCTGACGAAGAACCTGATCCGCCGTGGCAAGGAGCAGATGGAGCTGACGCTGAAGATCCGTTCGGCGGTCAAGGACTACATCGTGAACGAGGCTTATGATCCGAAGTTCGGGGCCAGGCCGCTCCGGCGGATGATCCAGAGCAGGATCGAGGATCCGCTGGCGGAGGAGATCTTGAAAGGTAATATCAAGCAGGGATCGGTCGTCACGATCGGCCTGAAGGATAAAAAGATCACATTTGAAACGGAAACAAAACCGGAACCGAAGAAAACCGGAACCGGGAAGAAGGTGAAGTAAAATACAGGAGGAAAGAAAATGGCAGTGGTGGAAGGATTAATCCGCGCGGAAGAGAACGGAAACATCAGCTTCGGAGATTATTCCCAGACAGAAAAGAAGAAACTGGACGGGTTTTCTCATCAGGGAAAGAGCTACAAGGTAAAAACGTTCCGGGAGATCACACGCCTGGAACGGGACGGAGCCTTTGTGTACGAGTCCACTCCGGGCACGACGGTCCTTGACTTTCAGGCAGAGGATGATAAGCTCGCCTTCCGTCTTGAGAGCGATGAAGACGCGGAGATCACCGTGGGCCTTGCGGAGGAAACGGAATACAAGGTGCTGGTGGACGGAAACGAGATTGGCGTGTTAAAGAGCAGCCTCAGCGGAAAGCTGACCTTTTCCGTGGAACTGAACCCGGGTGAGCCGGTATCGGTTGAGATCGTAAAGGCATAAGGAATGGCAAAAGCGAAAACACTGTTTTTCTGTCAATCCTGCGGCTTCGAGTCCGCAAAATGGATGGGGCAGTGCCCCGGCTGCCGGGAATGGAATACGTTTGTCGAAGAACCGTCGGCCGGTGGGGCCTACGGCGCAAAAAAAAGCAGCCCCGGGAAGCTCAAGGACGCGGCCGCTCCGGTAAAGCTTTCGGAGATCGAAACGGAGGTCGGCGAGCGGTATTCCACGGGCATGGAGGAACTGGACCGGGTGCTCGGCGGTGGGATCATGAAGGGCTCGCTCATCCTTGTGGGCGGCGATCCCGGCATCGGAAAATCCACGATCATGCTGCAGGTCTGCCGAAACCTTGTGAATGCAGGCCACACGATGCTCTATGTATCCGGAGAGGAATCGCTGCAGCAGATCCGGCTCAGGGCCGACCGCCTCGGAGAATTCAAAAAGGACCCGGAGCTCCTTTGCGAAACGGATCTTGGCGCAGTGGCGGAGATCGTAAGAAAATCGAGGCCCGAATTTGTGGTCATTGATTCGATCCAGACGATGTATAACGAAGAGGTTTCCTCCGCTCCCGGGAGCGTATCGCAGGTCAGGGAATCGACGGGCGTTCTGATGCAGCTTGCGAAAAGCGAGGGGATCTCGATCTTTATCGTCGGCCACGTGACAAAGGAAGGCGTGGTTGCAGGGCCGCGTGTGCTCGAGCACATGGTGGATGCGGTGCTTTATTTCGAAGGAGAACGGCACGAAAGCTACCGGATCCTTCGCGGCGTGAAGAACCGTTTCGGTTCGACCAACGAGATCGGCGTTTTTGAGATGCAGGAAAAGGGGCTTGTGGAGGTCCGTAATCCTTCCGAGTTCATGCTGACCGGCCGGCCGGAGGGGGCCAGCGGCTCCGTCGTGGTGTCCTCGATGGAAGGAACGCGGCCGCTCCTTTTGGAGATCCAGGCGCTGGTCTGCCACAGCTTTTTCAACGTTCCGCGCCGGACGGCGGCGGGCGTGGATTATAATCGCGTAAACCTTTTGATGGCGGTGCTGGAAAAGAGGTTGTCTTTGTCTCTTTCTTCCTGCGACGCCTATGTGAATATCGCCGGCGGGATCCGCATCACCGAGCCCGCGGCGGATCTTGGCATCGTGCTTTCGATCGTATCCAGTTTTGAAGATATCGTTCTGGATCCCGGGCTGACGTGTTTTGGCGAAGTCGGGCTTTCCGGGGAAGTGCGTTCCGCGTCCTTCGCGTCAAAGCGCGTGGCGGAAGCGAAGAAGCTGGGCTTCAACGCCTGCATCCTTCCGAAGGCTTCGCTGAAGGGATTAAAGAAGCCCGATGGGATGGAGCTGATCGGGGTTGCGAATGTTGGTGAAGCTGTAAATGCTGTGAAGAGGATTTCATCGTAGCGTCCACGCTCTGCTCTTTCGATAATGGTCTCACAAACCGGATCCTTCACATAAGATAGTTTCCTTGACAAATAACGCGTAGAATGCTATTATAAACAGGTTCTGATGGCAAAATGCCTTCGGATACAGGGGATTGGTCAAATGGTATGATAGGGGTCTCCAAAACCTTTGGTGGGAGTTCGATTCTCTCATCCCCTGGGTTAAAGTATAACGTCGTAAACCTTGAGTTTACGGCGTTTTTCCATATAATTGACTTTACATTTTTTTGAGAGTACCATGAATTAAGGTAGATGTAATTGGGGTAGAGAGGAGGATTTTGCGGGAAGCGGCGTGCTTAAGAAAGTTGGATCGGTAACAGCACGAAAGGAAGGAGAAAGGGTATGGATTTATCCGAAATATCTCAAAACAGATGAAAGATGATCTCAAGATCGCCGCGGGGCGAAATTTGAG
>JAEESA010000344.1 GCA_016286115.1 Lachnospiraceae bacterium | reverse complement strand
TCTTCCCCTCCGGCACACCTCACCGAAGCGTGTGATCCAGCTCAGCCTTTAAGTACATATCATGAAAGCCCGTGCGCAATCTCCCGATCATCTCCTGATAAGGTTTCAACGTCTCCGTGTCAATATGTTCAGACTGCACATATACATTAAAGAACTGATTGAACCGCAGCAGATCCCTGTGCTTCCTGTACAGCACTAGAAACGAGTCCAGATAAAACTCAAAGATCTCCGCCGCCGTCATCCCCTCAAAGTCCACCTTCGGCCTGCGTTTCTTATTCTCTTCCCGAAACTGCTCCCATTTCCACGTAGCAACAGCCACCACAAAACCCTGCTTCTTGTCAAAATAGCGGTAAAGGCTGGCAATGCCGCAGCCCACAGCATCCGCCACATCCTGCATGGCCACAGAGTCTATGTTCTTCTTTGACAGAACCTCAAAGCCCTTTTCCAGCAGTTCCCTACGCCTTCCTGCTATATTTTCAGCTTTACATGATGAAGTCCACATACCACCTCTGCCTTTTCTTTTTATGTACAAAATATAAGCGGCACCCCCGCCGCTTTGATAAATAGCTTATCAAACTCTGATAAAATAGTCAAGCAAAAGTCGCACTTATGGCTCCCTGCAAAATAAAAAAAGACCCCTATGCGATTTTGAAAATCAGCATGGAGAGTCTTTTTGAATCCTTACAGGCTTAACTTAATGGCATTGCCAGATCAACTGGGGGTCTTTTTTGTCGGAAAAAAATATTTTACGCTGCAAACATCGTAAGTTCCAGCGGGATCCGTTTTTCGGTGAGATGGTCATAGATCGCGTTCGCGGTATCGTGCATGACCGCGCTCATTTTGTTCGGAAGATCCTTGTCGTGGTAATTCGGATCGTTCCCCACTTCTTTGGTGTAAAACTCATCATGATCGGTCCAGGTGTCCCCGTCGTGGATCAGCACCTCCTGCGCGACAAATTCGCCTGTTTCGTCCAGCTTGTAACGGGCAAGTTTGGCCGTTTTGTCCGAATCGGAGGTGTAGAAGAGCAGTTCATTGTTTTCAAGCAGATACCAGGTGCTTTTTTCCTCGCAGGAGAAGAGGTGCCGGACTTCGCCGTCGATACAGGTGTAAAAGTCGTAGATCATGGAATCGTAGGGGGACTCGTCTTTGATGGAAAGAAGGAGTTCCGGCGTCCCATCCCCGTTCATATCCCTGAATTCATAACCCGCAATGTCCGCGCTCACCGGCGTCTCGCCCCAATACCACAGTTCGCTTGCGTCTTCGGGAGAAGTCCAGCCGTTTTCGAGCTGTTCCTGATAGAAGGAAAGAATATCCTCGTAAATAACGGCGGGATCGCTCTCCTCCGGCGCTTCCGACGGCTCTTTGGCGGCTTCTTCCGCGGCGGCCTGCTGGCGCTGGCTGGGCGGAAGGGTGTCCGTGCTTTTTTCCGGCACGGGGGTAACCACTTCTTCTTCTTCTTTGGCCGGCTCCGAAGAGGCCGGTAAAGAAACTTCCGATGAAGCTTCCGAAGCGGTTTCCGAAGAACCTTCCGATGGCGCTTCTGCGGTGGCTAACGCGTTGTTTTCGAACTCTTTATGCATGGAATAACGGACGACAAGGACGAGACCGACAAACATGGCGAAGATCCCGGACATCAATATGATCATAATGATCGTTTGCTGCCAACTATGTTTCATGTTAATTAAACCCTACCAGTTTCTGCGTCAGCTGATAGGCGGTAACGCCGACTTTTCTGCCGCCTTCGCCGGGGATGTTCATGATCATGCCGAGGATCCCGTTCCGCAGCCGATGGAAGAGGCGGATATCCTTGTCCTTGATGTAGCTCCAGAGTTCCCGTTTCTTCTGCAGCAGATCCTCGGTCCCGCCGCGCAGGCACATGACGGTGGAGACCGTGGTAACGATCTCGAGATAATTAAACATGTATTTCCGGAGCTTTCGCTCACGGATTGACAGAGGATTCACGCTTTCGATCATGAGCTTGTTGACCAGGATCTGCTGGTCGATCCGGGAGATCATGACCGTTTCGTTTACGGACTGGTCCTCACGGCCGATGAAATAATGATAAAAATCCACGTCCAGATACACCATGTTCCGGACAAACGGAAGGGGTGTGTAGACATAGAGATTATCGACATAAAACGTGTGCTTCGGCAATACAAGACGGCACTCCCTGAGGAGCTTCGTGCGGAAGATCACGGAGTGCATCAGAAGGTATTTTCCCTTTGGCGCCAGATATACATCTTTCCAGGAAAAGATGCGGTCGTGCGGGAATTCCATCGTGTAGTGCATGGTCTTTTTGCGCTTCGCGCCGGCCTTGTCATAGACGAAGTTGCTGATGACCATATCCACATTCACGGGGCCGCCGGCGACCTCTCTCAGCTTCTCAAGGATCACCTGCAGCGCGTCCGGATCCACCCAGTCATCCGAATCCACGACCTTGTAATACCAGCCGGTGGCTTCTTTCAGCCCGCGGTTTACAGCGGCGCCGTGCCCACCGTTTTTCTGGTGTACCGCACGGATGATCCCGGGGTTTTCCGCGGCAAGGCGGTCTGCGATCTCACCGGTCTTGTCCTTTGACCCGTCGTCCACAATGATGATCTCCAGATCGTCTCCGCCGGTCAGCAGTGTTTCGACGCAGTGTTCCATATACGCTTCGGAGTTATAACAGGGTACGGCAACAGAAAGCAGCTTCATAATCCCTCCTGAAAAAGATGTCAGATGTACTCGAATCATAGCATTTTTTTGCGCGTATGACAAGAATGAAAGAACCCCGCCGACGGGCGGGTTTTATATTGACAGAAGGAGAAAAACGAAGCAGCGATAAGGGGCAAAGCTCCAGCCATTACCTGAAATGTATCGATACATGGGGAAGCGGTGACGGCGATTACTATTTTGATATCGGATCCTGGTATTACATAA
>JAEESA010000053.1 GCA_016286115.1 Lachnospiraceae bacterium | reverse complement strand
GGAAAAACGTCGCTGATGCTGAATATCGCGGAGCATGTGGCTCTGCGTGAGAACAAATGCGTGGCGTTATTCAGTCTGGAAATGCCGAAGGAGCAGATCGTAAACCGTCTGTTTTCCCTGGAATCCAGAGTGGATATGCAAAAGATCCGCACCGGTAACTTGAGGGACAGCGAATGGGACGAGTTGATCGAGAGCGCCGAGGTTATCGGCCAGTCCAAGCTTATTATTGACGATACACCCGGGATCACGGTGCAGGAGCTTCGGTCCAAATGCCGCAAGTTCAAGCTCGATTTCGGGCTTTCCCTTGTGATCATCGACTATCTGCAGCAGATGGGCGGAAGCGGCAAGGGAAATATATCCCGCCAGCAGGAGATCTCGGATATCTCCCGCGCGCTGAAGGCGATCGCCAGAGAGCTGCAGGTTCCCGTGATCGCCCTGTCCCAGCTGTCCCGCGCGGTGGAACAGCGTCCGGACCACAGGCCGATGCTTTCGGACCTGAGAGAATCCGGAGCCATTGAGCAGGACGCGGATGTGGTCATGTTCATTTACAGAGAGGAATATTATAAGCCGGATTCGGAGAAGAGAGGAACGGCGGACGTCATCATAGCGAAACAGAGGAACGGCCCGATCGGGACCGTGAGCCTGGCCTGGCTGCCGCAGTTCACACGATTTGCCAATCTTGAAAGAAGCCCCAGGGAGTAAATTCCCCGGGGCTTTTTATGCACAGGCCCGTGCTAGTATAACCGTTCGAAAATAACTCGACGAATGCTTGCCTGCTTGTCCCGATAGCACAGTTCCAAAAGCCTCGGCGTAGCCCGCTACGCCTGCGTTTTTGAAACTGCACTCTCGGGAAAGCATTCGTCGCATTAGTCGAGATATTTTGCGACGGTTATACTAGGTAATTTCCCGGCTGATACCGGGCACGGGCCGCGCAGCGAGTAGGAGAAAAAGCCTCCTACTCGATTGAATAGGTTCTTACTTTATTACGATCTTCTTGTAGTTCTTCTTCCCCCGCCGGACGAGCAGGCCGTCGGAGAAGGCGTCCTTGGTAAACAGGGCTTTGATGTCTCCGCATTTTTCGTCGTTGACGGATACGCCGCCCTGCTCGACGGCGCGTCTGGCTTCGTTGCGGGATGCGACGAGGCCGGATTTTGTAAGGATCGTCAGAATGTCGATCGCGTCGTCGCGGAAATCTTCTTCGCTCAGTTCATAGGTTGGCATGTTGGAGGTGTCTCCGCCGCCGGCAAACAGCGCTTTGGCGCTTTCTTCCGCCTTGCCGGCTTCTTCTTCGCCATGCACGAGCTTTGTCAGCTCGAAGGCCAGGATCTCCTTGGCTTTGTTGAGCTGGCTTCCTTCCCAGTCCTTCATCTCGTCGATCTGCTCCATCGGCAGGAAGGTCAGGAGGCGGATGCATTTCAGCACGTCCGCGTCACTCACGTTTCTCCAGTACTGATAGAACTCAAACGGCGAGGTCTTTGCGGGATCCAGCCAGACAGCGCCCTTCTGGGTCTTGCCCATCTTTTTCCCTTCGGAATTGAGGAGCAAAGTGATCGTCATGGCATAGGCGTCTTCGCCCAGCTTCCGCCGGATCAGCTCGGTCCCGGCCAGCATGTTGGACCACTGGTCGTCGCCGCCGAACTGCATATTGCAGCCGTATTTCTGGTACAGCATGTAGAAATCATAAGCCTGCATGATCATGTAGTTGAACTCGAGGAAGGAAAGCCCCCGCTCCATCCGCTGCTTGTAGCATTCGGCCGTCAGCATCCGGTTGACCGAGAAATGGGCGCCCACCTCGCGAAGAAGCTCGATATAATTCAGGTCCAGCAGCCAGTCGCCGTTATTGACCATCATGGCCTTGCCCTCGCCGAAGTCGATGAAGCGGCTCATCTGCGTCTTGAAGCAGTCGATGTTATGCTGGATCGTCTCCTTTGTCATCATCTGGCGCATGTCCGTTCTGCCGGAGGGATCGCCGATCATCCCTGTACCGCCGCCGAGGAGCGCGATGGGCCTGTTTCCGGCCATCTGCAGCCGTTTCATAAGGCAAAGAGCCATAAAATGCCCCACATGCAAAGAATCCGCGGTGGGATCAAAACCAATGTAAAATGTAGCTTTTCCGTTATCGACAAGATCACGGATCTCACCCTCGTCGGTTACCTGGGCGATGAGACCCCGTGCAATGAGTTCATCATAGATCTTCATGGTTGTTTTTCCTCCGATAAATTATGGGAGAATTATAGGGTGAAAAGCATAAAAAGTCAATCCGCGGGAACAGCTTTGAACCGTGTTTCCCTTGCATTTTCTTTTCGGCTATGATAAAGTTATGGTTACGAACCAAAACAAAGGAGGTAACTTACTATGGCTTATGTGATCGGTGATTCTTGTGTATCCTGTGGCACCTGCGAACCGGAATGTCCCGTTGGTGCTATTTCTCAGGGAGATGGCAAATATGAGATCGATGCAGGTTCTTGCGTAGACTGTGGTACCTGTGCAGGCGTTTGCCCGACCGGAGCGATCGAACAGGGCTGATCTGAAACAGTACAAAGAAAAAGAAAGAAAAGCACCCGTTTGCCGGGTGCTTTTTCTTATGCAGGTTTTCTTATGAAGCGGCTTCTTCCGCAGCCGGCTCTTCCTTTTCCCGGGCGAGGAATTTGTTGATCTCCGCTACCAGGCTGTCAGGATCGATGCCGTGGACCATGGCGGCCTGCTCTAAAGTCTCCATCTGAGAAGAGGGGCAGCCGAGGCAGTGCATACCGATGCTGAGAAGGATCGGAGCCACGTCCATATCCAGCCGCAGCAGCTCTCCGATCATCGTATCTTTATTTACCTGCTGTACAGCAGTTTCGTTTTCTGACATTTTTGTTCTCCTTTCCAGATCCCTTTTGATAACAAGAAGGATTTTAACATTTTTTCCATATAAATGCAATTTTTGATGTCAGAAAAGTTGTCTTGTGGTAAAATGCCTGCATGGACTTTTGAAAGGAGAAATGAAATGTCACCTGTACTTTCTATGCTGATTGCGATCGCGGTGTTGGTCGTAGGCTTTGTGATGTTGATCAAAGGCGCGGACTTCTTTGTGGACGGAAGCTCGGCGATCGCCAAAAGACTGAAGGTTCCGTCGATGATCATCGGGTTGACGATCGTGGCGCTCGGAACGAGTTTGCCGGAGCTTGCGGTTTCCGTCACGGCTTCGATCAACGGGAGTAATTCTCTGGCGATCAGTAATATATCCGGTTCCAATATTTTTAATCTATTGGTTGTATTAGGTTTTTCCGCCCTGTTTGTGCCGCTGCATGTGGATAAGACCTGCATGAAGATCGATTTCCCGTTTTCGATCCTTTGTGCGCTCCTGTTGACGCTGTTCGGGTTTACCAACGGCGGGCTGGAACGGTATGAAGGGATCATTTTCCTTGTTCTTTTCGTCGCTTACATTATTCTGACGGTGGTCAGGGCGAAGAAAAACAGGGTAGAAGAGGTGGAAGAGCAGGAGAAACCGATGTCGGTGCCCAAAAGCATCATTTTCATCGTGCTTGGCGCGGCCATGATCAAGTTTGGCGGAGATTTCGTTGTCGGCGGAACGGTCACGATCAATGGGCTGGATATCGAATACGGCGCCACGGCCATTGCGAGGGCGCTCGGCATGAGTGAAACGCTGATCGGACTGACGATCGTGGCGCTCGGAACGAGCCTGCCGGAGCTGGTCACTTCAATCGTGGCGGCGAAAAAGAATGAAGTGGACATGGCGGTCGGAAACGTCGTCGGTTCCAATATCTTCAATATTCTCCTGATCCTTGGGGCTGCTTCTGCGATCAATCCGGTGAGCTTCCTGAGAGAGAATGCGATCGATATCATTCTCCTTGTGGCGGCTTCCGCGCTGGTCTATCTCTTCGCCTGGACGAAAGAGAAGATCGTTCGCTGGGAAGGCGTCATCATGCTTCTGGGCTATGCGGGCTTCATGGCATACGCGATCATCAGATAAAGCGAGGAATATATGGCAAACAGACCTGTTTCAAGAGAAAAAAACGTAACCAGCGGCGGCGGGAACGTATACCGCCGTGAAAAGCTTCCGCAGGGAGGCGGCGCCCGCAGCGGCGGGCCCGGGGGAGGAAGCCCCGGTGGCGGCGGGCCGAACCGGAGCGGCGGACCGAACCGCGGCGGCGGCCTGATCGGGATCATAGTGGCTTTGATCGCGGCTCTCGGCGGTGGCGGGATCGCCCTTTTTAACGGGCTGAACGGATCTTCACAGGATACGCAGGATACCGGGAGCTATACTTCTTACTCTGAGGAGCAGCAGTCGGGTGCTGACTGGGGAGAGGACGAAAATACCGGACAGCTTGATCCGTCGGTTTCAAAAGAGGCCAGGGCGAAGCGCACGGTTTTGAAAGGGGACGGCTCCGATACGACCACGATCCTTGTCTATATGTGCGGCACGGATCTGGAGTCCAAAAGCGGCATGGCGACCCGCGATCTGCAGGAGATGCTGGCGGCGGATATCGGAGAAAACTTAAACCTTCTGGTCTACACCGGTGGCTGCAGCAATTGGAAGAATGACAGGGTCAGCAGTACCGTGAACCAGATCTGGCAGGTGAGAAACGGCAGCCTGGCTCTGGTAAAGGATGATCTGGGCGCGAAGCCCATGACGGATCCGGCGGAGCTGTCTTCCTTTATTCAGTGGGGGAGCGCTGTGTATCCGGCGGACCGGTATGAACTGATCTTCTGGGATCATGGCGGCGGCTCGGTTTCCGGATATGGATATGATGAGAAGTTCAAAAACGCGGGCTCCATGAAGCTTTCCGGGATCAACCAGGCGCTGAAGGACGGAGGAGTTACCTTCGATTTTGTGGGCTTTGATGCCTGCCTGATGGCAACGCTGGAAACCGGCCTGATGCTGGATCCCTACAGTGACTACATGATCGCATCGGAGGAGACGGAGCCGGGTGTCGGCTGGTATTATACGGACTGGCTGACGGCGCTTTCCAAGGATCCGTCGATGAATGCGCTGAAGATCGGGCAGAATATCATCGATTCCTTTACGGAGGCGTGCAGACGGACCGTGCCGGGACAGAAGACAACCTTGTCCCTTACGGATCTGGCGGAGCTTTCGGCAACCGTGCCCGCGTCCTTAAAGGCATTTTCCGAGAAATCCAGCCAGCTCATCAAAAACAATGAGTATCAGGTGATCTCGAACGCGAGGACGAATTCGCGGGAATTTGCCGCTTCGTCGAAGATCGATCAGATCGATCTTTGTGATTTTGCCGCAAGGACCGAAACCGCGGAAGGGGAAGCGCTGAAGGAGGCGATCCTCGGCGCCGTGAAATACAACCGGACCTCGTCTTCGATGAGCAACGCCTACGGCCTGTCCATCTATTTCCCATACCAGAAGGTATCCCGGGTGGATGGCATGGTCGATACCTATAAGGCAATCGGTATGGATGATTCCTATGCCCGCTGCATTCAGGATTTTGCGGCGCTGGAGACGGTCGGACAGGCGGCAGCCGGCGGAAGCGCGGGATCGAGCCCTCTGCCCGGGCTTTTGGGCGAGTTTACCGGCGGGAGCGGGATGGATCTCAGTTCTCTTCTCGGTAGTTTCCTGGGTGGGGACTTTTCGTTGATCCCGGGACTTGACCGCTCCAACACCGGTTTCCTCCGGGAGGGGCTGGATCCGGAGCAGGCAGAGCAATACCTGAAGGAGCATTCCTTTGACGCGTCAAACCTCGTATGGACCGAAAACAGCGAGGGAGAACAGGTCATTAAGATCCCCGAGGAGCAGTGGGAGCTGGTCAACGCGGTGGATCTGAGCCTCTTCTATGACGACGGAGAAGGCTATATCGATCTCGGCATGGACAATGTGTTCGAGTTTGATCAGGAGGACAACCTTCTCGCTCCGACCGGCCGGACCTGGCTTGCGATCAACAGACAGGTGGTGCCGTATTACCGGATAGACGTTCAGGGCGATCAGAACGACTATATGATCACCGGCCGTGTGCCCTGTCTTCTGAACGGGGAACGGACAAATCTGATCCTGGTCTTTACGTCACAATATCCGCATGGTTTTGTGGCCGGCGCGAATACGGACTATCAGGGCGATACGGAGACCGTCGCCAAGAACCTGACGGAGCTGGCGCAGGGCGACCGGCTGGATTTCGTGGCGGAGTATTATCAGTATGACGGAACCTATGACGCGGACTACATCATGGGGGATCCCGTATATGTGGAAGGTTCGATGGAGGATCTCGAGGTTTCGGACGTCAATGTGGGCGCCGACACCGTAAAAGCCTGCTTCCGCTTTACGGATCTTTTCGGACAGGTGTATTATTCAGACAGCCTTTTGCTTTAAGGTCAAAAACAGGAGGATAGATATGGAAAACAAGGGAAAATACTACATCACTACGGCGATCACCTATACTTCGGGAAAGCCGCATATCGGCAACAGCTATGAGATCGTTCTTGCGGATGCGATCGCGCGATATAAAAAGGCGGACGGCTTTGACGTGCATTTTCTGACAGGAACGGATGAGCACGGCCAGAAGATCGAGACCCGCGCGATCGAGGAGGGGCAGACCCCGAAGGAGTTTGTGGACACGACGGCGGGGACCGTGAAGAGGTTATGGGATCTGATGAACACGTCGTATGACCGGTTTATCCGTACGACGGATGAGGATCATGAGACCCAGATCCAGAAGATCTTCAAAAAGCTTCATGACCAGGGAGATATCTATAAGGGCGCTTACGAGGGTATGTACTGTACCGAGTGTGAGGCGTTTTATACCCAGTCGCAGCTGACGGAGGACGGGAAATGCCCGGTCTGCGGCGGCGATGTGCATCCGGCGAAGGAAGAAGCCTACTTCTTCAAAATGACGAAGTATGCCGACCGGCTGATCGAGCACATCAATTCCCATCCCGAATTCATCCAGCCCGTGAGCCGGAAGAATGAGATGATGAACAATTTCCTCCTTCCGGGGCTGCAGGATCTTTGTGTGTCCAGAACCTCGTTCAAATGGGGGATCCCGGTGGATTTTGACCCGGGCCATGTCGTTTACGTCTGGCTGGACGCGTTATGCAATTACATCACCGGCATCGGATATGACGCCGACGGGAACAGCGGCGAGCTCTATAAAACCTATTGGCCGGCCGATCTGCATCTGATCGGAAAGGATATCTTACGCTTCCATACGATCTACTGGCCGATCTTTCTGATGGCGCTCGGCGAACCGCTGCCGAAGCAGATCTTCGGCCATCCCTGGCTTTTACAGGGCGGAGAGAAGATGAGCAAGAGCAAGGGCAATGTGATCTACGCCGACGATCTGGTTGAGCTCTTCGGAGTGGACGCCACCCGGTATTTCGTTTTGCATGAGATGCCGTATGAGAACGACGGCGTCATTACCTGGGAGCTGTTGATCGAGCGGACAAATTCCGACCTCGCGAATACGCTCGGAAACCTTGTGAACCGGACGATCTCCATGAGCAACAAGTACTTCGGCGGCGTTGTGGAGGATAAAGGCGTGACAGAGGCAGTGGACGAGGATCTGAAAAACGTCTGCACATCGGCTTACGAGAAAGTGGAAAAACTGATGGAGAGCCTGCGCGTGGCAGATGCGCTGACCGAGATCTTCGGGATCTTCCGCAGGCTGAATAAATATATTGACGAGACAGAACCCTGGGTGCTGGCAAAGGATGAGACGAAAAAGGACCGGCTGGCTACGGTGCTTTATAACCTGACAGAAGGGATCTGTATCGGAACCGCTCTGGTGGCGCCTTTCCTGCCGGAGACGGGAGAAAAGATCATGGCGCAGCTGAATACTGAGCTGCGGGAATTTGATACGCTGGGAGAATTTGGGAAATACCCGAGCGGCAATAAGGTGACCGAAAAACCGGAGATCCTTTTTGCAAGGCTGGACAAAAACGAGGTCATGAAGAAGGCCGAAGCGATCCAGGAGAAACAGAGAAAAGACTTTTTGGAGCATCAGGAAATGGCCGAGAAAAACCTTCGGGAGGCAGGGCTTTTATGATCTTTGAAAGCCATGCCCATTATGATGACGAGGCCTTTGACGGGGACCGCGAAGCGCTCTTTAATGAGCTGACGCAGAAAGGGATTGGCTGTGTGATCAATGTGACGGCCGAATATTCCCATATCGACAGGTCTCTGGCGCTGGCGAAAAGCCATCCCTTTATCTATAGCTCTATCGGCGTGCATCCGAGCGAGATCCAAGAGCTGAATGAGGAGACCTTTGCGATCATGCGGTCGAAGCTGAAGGCAGAAAAGGTCGTGGCTGTCGGCGAGATCGGGCTGGACTACTACTGGGAAAAGGATCCCGCAAAGCAGGAGGCGCAGCGGTTCTGGTTCCGGCGGCAGCTTGCGCTGGCAAAGGAAGCAGAGCTTCCTGTGATCATTCATTCCAGGGAAGCCGCCGAGGATACGCTGGAGATCATGAAGGAAGCGGCCGCACAGGGGATCCCCGGCGTGATCCACTGCTATTCCTATTCAAAGGAGATGGCCGCGGAATACCTGAAGATGGGCTATTACCTTGGGATCGGCGGGGTTGTGACCTATAAGAACGGCCGCCGCTTAAAGGAGACCGTAGAGGAGGCCCCGCTGGACCGCCTGCTTTTGGAGACAGATTGTCCGTATCTGGCTCCGGAACCGCATCGCGGAACGCGAAACTCCTCTCTTCACCTTCCGCTTGTGATCCAAGAGATCGCCCGGCTCAAGGGTCTTTCGGAAACCGAGGTGGAGGAAGCAACCGCACAAAACGCGAAGGAGCTGTTTCATGTCTGATCCGGTGAAGAAAAAGACGGCGCGGGAGATATTAAAGAGCCACGAGCTCTTTGCCCGGAAACGTTTCGGTCAGAATTTCCTCGTGGATGAGGACGTGCTGGACGATATTACGGAAGCCTCGATGGTCACAAAAGACGATTTTGCGCTGGAGATAGGCCCCGGTCTGGGAGTGCTGACACGAAGGCTCTCCGAGGCGGCGCGGGAAGTGACTGCGGTGGAGATCGATACGGAGCTGATCCCGGTGCTGGAGGAGACGCTTTCGGGCTGCACCAATGTGACCGTCTTGAACCAGGACATCCTGAAAACGGATCTTAAGGCCCTGATCCGGGAAAGGAATGGGGGAAAACCCATTGCGGTAGTGGCTAATCTGCCGTATTATATTACTACACCGATCCTGATGAAGCTGCTGACGACGGGGCTGCCGATCCGGAGTGTGACCGTCATGATCCAGAAAGAGGTGGCCGAGCGGATGATCGCCGGTCCGGGCAGCAGGGAATACGGGGCGCTTTCTTTGGCAGTGAATTATTACACGGAGCCTGAGATCGTAAGGACGGTGCCGCCGTCAAGTTTTTATCCGCGGCCGAAGGTGGAAAGCGCTGTCATCCGGCTGATGAAAAGAGAAAAACCACCGGTGGCTGTGGAGGATGAAAATCTTTTGTTCCGGCTGATCCGGTGTTCTTTCAATCATCGGAGAAAAACGCTGGTAAACGGACTTTTGACTGAAAATAAGGGACTTTGGACAAGAGAACAGGTACTTTCTTTCTTAGAGGAGGCGGGGCTGCCTCCCATGGTAAGGGGCGAGAGCCTGTCCTTAGAGGATTTTGCGAGACTGACAAATGTTATTGGATATTTTTAAGCACTACGCACAAAACATACAGGATAACGCGAAACGCGTTCTGGAGAACCGGGGAGCGGATCCGGAAGCAACGGAAAAGGCCTGCGACATTTTGATCGAAGCGGGCAAGGACGGCCCGGACGCGCGGATCCTTGGTTTTGCGTATTATTATAAAGCAGAGAACTGCTATGTTTTAAACGATCCTGAGGAATTCCTTAAAAACATCGTGATGGCCATGGCCTATCTGGAGGGGACCAATCAGTGGGACCTCATCGCCAAGGCGTATAATTTTCTCGGGATCATGTCGATGAGCCGCGGAAATGCGCCGTTTGCTCTCGATTACTATCTTACGGCACTGAAATACTGCAAGGATTATGAGCTCGATGAAGTGGAGATCATGGTCAATATCAACATCGGCGTTCTTCACTATGAATTCGGGGACAAAGAGACCTCCCGCCGTCATTACGAGGAGTGCTTAAGGCTTCTGCGCACGCATCCCGCGATCTACGATCACGATGTGCTGCTGATGAACGTCTATTTCGGCCTGATCAACAACTGCCTTTCGAGAAACGATCCGCAGACGGCCAGGAATTATCTGGAAATGTGCCGGTTCGGCGGAAAAGTGGATCTGGATCCTATCTTAAAGCTTGGCATGCATATGATGGAGGCCCGTGTATATCAGGGGGAGAACAAGCAGCAGCTCCGTGATACCGCCATTTCCCGCGTCAGCGCGATCACGCAGGGGGATTTCCCGCTTTTGGACGTGTTTGAGGACATGTACCATTACTGCGAGATGCTTCTGGACGCGGAGAAATATGATGAATTATGGGAAACCATCAATCGGCTTGAAAAAATGGCGTCCAGGACGGGGGTGCACTATATCCAGAAGCGCCTGCTCGAGCTCAAGATCCAGTATTACCGGATCTACGGGGACAACGCGGGTTATCTTCAGGCGACAGGGCTGTATTATGAGCTCTCCAAGATCCTTGAAAAAGAAAATACCGCGATGATCGGGAAGATGCTGAATATGCGCAATACCCTTGAAGAGACTGCGAAACGCACGAAGGTCATGCGCATGGAAAAAGAAGCCTTCAAGGCGAAATCCGAGACGGATGCGCTTACCGGTCTTTCGAACCGGTTCCGGCTGCATGATGAGGCCGCCAAGGTCTTTAAGGAGGCGAAGGAAAAGAGGCTCTATTTCGGGATCGAGATCATGGATGTGGACTATTTCAAGGGCTTCAACGACAATTACGGCCACCAGGCCGGCGACCGCTGCATCAAAGCCGTGGCGGATCAGATCGGTTCCATGCAGGAAAAACCGAATATCTTTGCTGCCCGGTACGGCGGTGATGAATTTGTGCTTCTTTACAAGGGGTATGATAAAGATGCGATTGAAGAAGTGATGGGGGAACTCCGGGAGAAGATCGTGGCGATGGCTATGCCTCACGAGTATTCGAAGGCGGCTTCCTATGTCACGATCTCCCAGGGCGCCTGCTGTGGGATCCCCAAAGAAAGTGAGGCGGTTTCGGACTATCTGGAAGCGGCGGACAACATGCTCTATCAGATCAAGGAAGTGTCCAGAAACAGCTTCCTGGCCTGTGAATTCCAGTCGTTCCGCCAGTCCTGCTGATCAGTCTTCGTCGTCCGCCGGGTTTAAGAGCGTCCAGCGTTCGTGATCTTCCCAGCGGTTATTGACAAGATAGGCCTTCCGCTCGGTTCCTTCATAAGAAAAGCCGATACGCTTGGCGAGCCGGATGGAGGGCGTGTTCTCGGGCATGATCGTCGCGATGATCCGATGCAGTTCCGCTTCTTCGAACATGATCTCCGTTCCTTTTTTGACGGCTTCCGTCATCAAACCCTGATGAAAATAATCCTGATCGAGTTTGTAACCGATCTTGCAGCATCTTGCGAAGTGAAGCGTGATCTCGCGGAAGCTGACGGTTCCGATCACATCCGACGGATCGTCACGCAGAAAGAGCCAGAACCGGATCATTGACATGCGAAGAGCCGCATTGTATTCGGCGTCCAGGAGTTTGATCTGATGGTCGAGCGTGAAAAAGTTTTCGGAGTGGACCGGCTCGTAACGGCTGAAAAGCTCGTCGTTCCGGTACTGAAAGTCCATGATCTTGGCCGCGTCGGCGCTATTTGGTTCTATGATCCTTAAAATTAATCTATCTGTTTTATAAGAGAATTTCATAACATGGGTATTATATACGAAAATGATGAAGATGGCAAATATATGAAGCAGGCGCTTATACAGGCCAGGAAGGCGTATGCGCTGACAGAGGTGCCGATCGGCTGCGTTATCGTTCAGGACAAAAAGATCATCGCCAGAGGTTATAACCGCCGGAATACGGATAAAAACACGTTATCCCACGCCGAGCTCATTGCGATACGAAAGGCGGCGAAGAAGACCGGCGACTGGCGGCTGGAGGACTGCACCCTTTATGTGACGCTCGAGCCCTGCCCGATGTGTGCGGGCGCGATCGTCCAGTCCCGGATCAAACGCGTGGTTTACGGCGCGTCCAACCCAAAGGCCGGCTGCGCCGGTTCTGTCCTCAATATCCTGGATTGTTCCGGCTTTAACCATCAGGTCGAAACGACGGGGGGTGTGCTTCTGGAGGAGTGCGCGGGGCTGCTTCGGGAATTTTTCGCCGAACTGAGGCTTGACAAAAAATGAGAACCTCTCTATAGTAAGGAATTGGGCAGCCGGGGTGTCAGCGGTACCCTGTACCGGCAATCCGCTATAGCCGGGGTGATGTCCTGCCCCGGGTTTTTGGCTGCGGAGCAGCCCCCTGTAAGTGGTGTTGATGTTTGGGTCTTACGCAATGGGACTCCGTGAACCGTGTCAGGCTGGGAACAGAGCAGCACTAAGCGGATCATCCCGTGTGCCGTAAGGGCGCCTGGGCTGAGCTGGCTGCAGGGAAAGCGTTCGTGGCGGGAATTCAAAGCAGGACGCCCACACAGAACATAACAAGACGGTCACCGTTTGGTGGCCGTCTTTTTCGTGCTCATTAGCCCACCTCACTAAACTCGACCAGCAAGCTGGTCTCGTTAAGTGGCTGGTCGGGATCGCACGTAAGCGACCAAAGAACGGTCGCTAAGTGCTCATACGCCAGTAACGCGTAGCGGCAACACTCCGCTTAGTCGATAATGTGCTGTTCGGCAGGTCCAGTACGATTACTTAATATTCATCATCATAATAATAGTTGTAGTCGTCGTCGGCTTCATCATAGCCGCCGGTGTCGTATGGATCGTCGATGTAGCCGCCGCTTTCGTAGCTGCTGTCATAATAGCCGGGATCGGGGTCTTCGTAATAGGTCGGCTCTTCGTAGTAAACCGGCTCGGGACTCGGGACGATGTCAAAGGTGGCGGTGACCGTTACGGAAGACTGCGGCATGATGAAGAAGTCGCCTTCTGTATCCAGGTATTTCGTCTTGCCGCCCATCTTTACGGTGAGGGAGGAGCAGTAGCTGCCGTTGGAGTGGCTCACGTCCACGATCACCTTGTCGCCGGGCTGATAGACGGTGCCATAGGGCAGGGCGATGTTTCCGACGCCGCTTCCGTTGGTCTCACACATGACCACGTACAATTCGGGTGCATCCTCTTCGAAGACGGCCTTGACGGTCACGTCCATATCCGGCATGACGAATTTGTTCGAGGAGCCGGGGGTGACTTCGTCGCTGACCCACTTCTTGAAGTGATAGCCGGCGTAGGGCTTTGCGGTCAATGTGACCTTTTCTCCCGGATTCGGGTTCGCGGGCTTCGCTTCCACGGTTCCCTGTCCCTTGGTGGTAAGGGTCAGCTTGTGGTTCTGAGTGAAGAGCGCGCTGACAACCACGTCCGCGGCGGGCATCAGGAAGTACTTTCCTTCGGCATCCGTTGCGACGCCGGGGATGTTCCAGCTCTTGAATTTCCAGCCGTTCTGGGCGTTCTGGGTGATCTGCACCTTTTCGCCGGCAGCGGCTTCAACCTTGTCGACGGTGATATTTCCGCCTTTGACATCCTGGCTGACGGTTACTTTGTATTTACGGGCTGCATCCTGCTCGAAGATCGCCGTAACGGTGACATCGCGGTCAGGCATCGTGATCCGGCCGTCTGCTGTGGGCAGGACTTCCTTGCTGGACCAGGCTTTCAGGTGCCATCCGGCTTCGGGAACAGCCTTCATGGAGACGATGGTGCCGACCGTGGCGGTCTGCGCGGACGCCTCGCATTTGCCCTTGCCCTCCACCTGCGCCGTGACCTTGTGGGCCTTGGGGGCGGTCTGTGCGGGAGTGGTGGCTACGTTGCCGGCGTTGGCTGAGACCGGGTCGTTAGAAGTCTGCTGGGTTGTAGCAGCAGGAGCAGGCTGCGTTTCTGCCGGTTTCGTATCCTTTTCCACGGTGATCGAGGGATCGACCGTTTTTTCGGTTTCGTTATTCGTAGTGCTCTGCGCCGGGTTTACAGTGGTTTCCGACTGGATGCCGTCACGAGCTCCTACGGTCACGGAGAGATCCACAGGGTTGCTCGCGTAATCCGTGCCGGTAAAGCTGTTGGAATTGATGTCTTCAGCAAAAACGCGGATCGTGTACTTGCCGTCCGGCACACCGTCGGGGATCCTGACCAGGCAGTCGCCGGTGGCCGCGGTTTCGCTGATCGGACCGTAAGCGATGATCCTTCCGGTTTCATCCAGAAGCATGCCGGAGATCTGGGTGTAGGTTACGCTCCAATCGGGCTGGCCGAGGTCGGACACATTGACGACAAAGCCATGGCCTGCGGGAACCGGATTGTTATCGGTGCGGGTGGCTGCAAAGCCGCTGCCGCCGGATAAGGTAAGCACTAAAAGATCACTGGGCTCATGGTCTACGATAGAGAACCGGTCCGGTTTTCCGGCAACTGCCGGCCAGGTGAAGAGGATGTTGTCGCCCTTCAATACGATAGCGGGCGAGACCCAGTTCAGGTCGTCGGGATTGCCCGTGGTGATCGCGCCGCTGCTGTCTACGATGCTGAGGCTATCGCCGGAAGAACGCAGCACATAGGGATCCGGCGTGTTGCTGGAATATTTGACGGTCAGCTTCTCTCTGGAACCGTCGGTTCCCAGCCCGTAAGCCGCATTGGATGCTTCTTCGGGGGAAAGAAGGAAGACTTTTTCTCCGTTCAGGCCCGAGGTATTAACGGAAAGCATGGCTTTGCGCTCAGAATCGGAGAACGAGGAAAG
>JAEESA010000343.1 GCA_016286115.1 Lachnospiraceae bacterium | reverse complement strand
GCACCCAGCCTTCGTATCGGTTCCGGTAGTTCTTATAGAGCACCAGTATCTTTCCCCGAAAAATGACTACACCGCCACAACTTGTTGCTTCTATCATGGTGCAACTCTTCCTTTCCGATCAATGCGGTGTACAAACTGCCTTTTATTATATCGGAAAATCGATAGGTGTGCAAGGTGGTTTCTTAATGCTTCTTAATTACAGGTGCCTTCTTAAGACCGGCCGCTTTGAGCATCTTCTTCCAGCGCTGCTTCAGTTCCTTCGCTTCCTTCCCAGTCGTAACGGAAAGATCATCCACGATCACCGTACACTTTTTGTTTGCTCCCTGAAACGCCTGAGCGAGCACATTCGTATCCTTGTTCCGGAATACGGTTTTTTCCAGTTTTTTCAACCCTCGGAAAGCACCTTCATTTACGGTGAGAACGCCGGCGGGGATAGTCACGGAGCTGACTTTGCTGTTGGCTTTGTCACTGAACGCTCCGACCTCGATCGAAGTGACCGTGTAGGTGCGTCCGCCCGACGAAACGGTTTCCGGCACCACTATTTTTTTGCCGTCAGCAGATACCTGCGAGATGATCGACGCCGTGCCGTCCAGGAACGTATTGGCTCTGACCAGCGGTTTTCCATCATCCACCTTCACCCCATAGGCCTTGATCGGGAAATTGTCCAGCACCGGTGTATCTGACTCTCCCTGATTGTTTCTGATGAAAGCGAGGTACATTTCATCATAGTTGGATCTCTTTGGCAAAGAGGAATCGAATTCGGTCAGATCCGTCCATTTCCCGTCCTTATACAAAAGACTCTCTCCTTTGTTACAGACCACGCTGCAGACCGGCCCCTCCCCGCTTTCTGCGATGGACTTAAGCTCGTCCTCTGTATACCGGGCTCCGAAAGCGGTCTCGAAACCGTAATACATGCTGCCGTCCAAATCCGTGCTCACGTCTCTGGTAACAACCGCAAACCGCTGGCCCTTCTGAAGTTCGATCGGCGTATCAAGGTCTACCCTGTGGTAACCCTCGTATTCGAAGACCTCCGAAACCCTGGCCGTCAGTTTCCCGTCCGTAGGCGCCTGATCGTCCTCGTCCAGAATATAGACCTCAAAAAACAGCCTGTCGTTGGAATCTCTGGTATTCGCGGAAAGAGACTTGATCAATTGATGCTCTTCCGAAGTAAAGATGTTGGCAGTTTTGACGATTCCGTCTTTTGCCGGGAAACCGCATTTGTAGAAAAAGCGGAACGGTAAGGCATAGTTCAGCTGGGAAATGACCGGTTCTCCCTCCAGATTGGCAGTGAATTCATAACTCTCCGCCCCTTCCATGCTTTGATCCTCATAGGAAAGATAGAAATACCCGGAACCGTCCACACCCCATGCACTACCGTTGGTGTCTTTCGAGCCCCAGCTGTTCTTAACGATCCAGGCGCCGTTCTCCTTCGGAAGGGGGTTGGGGATATAGGTTTTTCCATTCTCCCTGACAACCGCTCCTTCAGGCAGTTCTGCCTCTGCATCTGCCTCTTTCCATGTCTGGAAATTTTCCCTCGGGAAATTATCATCCCAGCCGACAATGCAGACCTCATGGGTGGAGCGTTCGGGTTCATAAGTATACTGTGCCCAGTTGTCAAGGTTCATATATTTCCCGGATTCCACCTGTCCCGGCAGAGAGTGATCGGACGCATAGCCCATGGCCACGGCATGACCCTTCATAAGCTCCCGTTTTACGGCGCGTTTGCCATCCTCATTGGGTTTGTCGTAAACCTGATTCCCGTGCGCGTCCTTCTTCCAATCCACAAAAGGCGGAAGGATATTGCCGTTCTTCATCACATAGGGAAGAACCTGTGTGCGGCACCCTGCATCAATGGACCAGTCATCATGAGAGCTGGGAGCAGTCGGATACCCGGCAAAGATATCTATATCGGACTGTAAGTAATACGCCGCCAGTTCATCCTCATCCTTAAAGGTGCGGCCGTATTTTTCGGTCTGCTCCTCCGGTGTCATATCCAAGATCACCGAGAACAAAAGGGCCCGCTCCGTTTTCTCATACTCCAGCGCCGCTTCGTGATTTGCCGCGTCGGTTAGCCATTCCAGTTCCGTGAGCCCGCTGTCGCCCCGATAAGGAAAGTCTTTTTCCAGCGCAGGACCGGCGCCGTTGGCAAAAATGGCGGTGGTGATCAGCGCGTCTCCGCCCTCATTATATGGGAGCGCTGTGTTTTTCTGCGCGCCGGCGTATAAGATGCCCTCTCCGGCCTGGGAAATGGAATCCTCCGCCGTGACCGGGTTGAAGGCAAACCATGCTAGATGCTTTTCTGAAATGTCCATCAGGTCCTTTAATTCTTTCTGCTCTCCGGCTTCCTCTGCTGTAATTCCAAGATAGGTAAGGAGGCTGCTCTCCGCAGCGGATGCGGTGCCAAACGCCCAGCAGGTACCAAACGGCGCCTGATCCTTCACCTCCGTAACAAGCCCGAGGTCTCTGAGATCGTAAGCTGCCGGCAGCGGATTGTATTCGCTCGGGCTGATCTTCTCTCCTGCCGGTGTCTGCGCCGGGAAGCAAGTCCCGGCAAGGATCCCTGCCATCGCAACAGCTACGATCCCGGTACTTATTTTTTTCCTGTTTCTTTTCATACTCTCTTCTCCTCATATATGTTTTTATAACGGTAACTTATGTTATTTGATATTGCAATACTTTGGATCATCTGAAATACGATTCCAACACGTTTCGCGCGGCGGGAACCGCAACCGCGGAGCCGCTGCCGGCGCCCTCTAAGATCACGGCGATGGCGATCGGATCCTTATCCTCCGATTTCGCGTAACCGACAAACCAGGAATGGGAATTTCCTTCGTCATCATATTCCGCAGTCCCGGTCTTGCCGTAGGCCTTGAAGCGGTCCGACTGCAGCGCTTTTGCCGTCCCGTCGGTGACGGCGCGGCGCGTATACGTTTCCATTCCTTCCG
>JAEESA010000342.1 GCA_016286115.1 Lachnospiraceae bacterium | reverse complement strand
GGCGCTGCTCTTGAAAAAGATCAATGATGACATTTTCCGGGTGCAGTATTTTATCAGTGCTCTCGGAGAAGTGCAGACCGGGCAGTTTTTGCGGGACCTTCTCCACAAAACCCGGAAGCTCGGCCTGGAGCGTAAATATCTGCAGTTTGTATCCGCTCTTCCCGGGGCGCAGTCGTTTTCCAGGCGGCTGGTCGGGAAAGATGATTTTGAACCAACGTATCTTCATGTAGCAGTATTGTCTTTAAGGGGGGCCTTGTAATGAGTGAAATTAATTTAACAAAAAAAGAGATCGAAGAACAGAAGCTTCTGACCGCTCAGAAGACAGATCAGAAACAAACACAGTTTGATAACAGTCTGAAAATCTCCATGGATGAGGACGACGAAGAAGAATTCATAAATCCTCTCAAGGAGATCCAGCAGATCCCGGTGGTGGTCCCGAAGAAAAAGACCAAAAAGGAACTGCAGAAAGAGCAGAAAGAAAAAATCGAAAGCGCCCATTCCAGCTGGCTGTTCTTATGTATGGCTTCCAGCAAATACAGCCCGGATATCAAGGTGAGCGAATCCATGTACACCATAGGCTCCAATCAGATGAAGAAACGGATGGAGCAGGCGGATAAAAAAACCGATTTTCAGAAAAGCATCCGGGATTTTGAAAAGCAGCAGCAAAGAACCGCCGAAGAAGGCTGGAAACACACCTTTTTCACGAAGGATCAGATGGAAAAGAAATTTTCCAACTTTGCAAAGCTGTCTGTCAACAGCTTCAAGATCAAAGACGATAAGGAATTTGCAGAGAATCTGGAAGATAACTATGCCCTGATCCACCAGGCCGAGCAGGTCTATACCCTACTGTTTACGGGAGCCGGCGGCGCCTTTGAGATCGGGGAAGCGGAACGTCAGCTTTTAAGTGAAAAGCTGGCATTATGCTCTCTGATGAAAGAATATATGGATGCGAAGCTGGAGGTGATGAAGGATCCTCTCTATCCTTACGTGGCAGATAAGGATCTGACCCAGGCCGGGACGGTCTTTGAGGTCATGAAGCAGCTCATCCAGGGCGGACAGATCAGCAGTCTTGGCGAAGAGCAGTACCGGATGGCGGAGTTCTTTAAGAAGGTCAACCATCTGCAGGCTATGACGTTCCAGCACAGCCGCTATTTCGCGAAAAACGGGGAGAAAAACTATCTTCCGGAGTTTCAGAAAGCCGTCAATTCGCGGAAAGACTGGTTCAAAACCCTGTTTGAGAAGGAAGAGACCAGAGTACAGGACGAAGTAAACATTAAAAACTATACCCAATCCGCCGAAACCGCTATTCGGGAAAAGCAGGAGGAGCCGTCTCTTGTCACGGAAAAGAAGGAGATCCCCGTCGACAAGGTGGATGAGGAATTTCATAAGGCTCTGCGGGATTTTAAGGCTCTCCCCTTAACCGCTTTAAAGGCAGGCACGGTGGAAGAAATCCTGCAAAAGACGAAGGAGAATGCTCCCCTGATCCAAAAAGCGGAGGAGGTGCATAATCTCCTGCTCCGTTATGTCAGTACCCCGGAAATGAAGGTCATTCCGCCGGATGAGATCGTGGAGATCCGGGCCCGGATGAATGTGTTTTTCCATGTGAAGGAGGTGGAGCGGATCCTCCTCGACGGGCTGGAAAGCGGAAAGATCATGAACCGGGAAGGGACGCTTGATCAATGGGCAAAGGAGAACGGGGTTTATCCCATCACCGACGCCGAAGGCTTCTACCGGAAGGAGCTGCAGAAGCTCTCCAATGAGCAGAAGAACGCAAAGGATACCGCGGCCGTTGTCTGGAAGCTTTTAAGCAACGGAAAGGAAGTGAGCCGGGCAGATCAGGAAACGAAAGAACGGGAGCTGCAGCGAAATGTCCTGGCCTGGGAAGCCGTGGAACGGGAGAAAAATACCCTTCAGGGGGAGGATGCCAAATGCAGCTACCTCCTGAAGAACTGGTGTAAGGAAAACAACCGGGAGTATCAGAAGCCCGCGGATTTTGTGCTGCGTTATATGCGTGGGAAGAAGGCTGCGGATGTGGTTGATATCTATAAAAAAGCCAACGGCTCTCCGAAGGAGGTCTATCTTCTGTATAAGACCATCCTGGAAGAGACCATGAAAAAGCTGGATGTGAAGGACTATTCTGTAAAAGGCTTTTCCCCTGTGGAGAGCCTGGCAGAGAATCTGGCGGCGAAGGCTAATCTGGCGGAGCAGGCCGAAAGTTTGGATGAGATCATGACGAAGCTTCGGGATCTGGAGAAGGATCCGAAACTCGAGGTGGAAGAAGGGGACAGGGTTTCAGAGCAGTGGGAGAAGGAGGCAAAAGCCATGTCCGGACTGGCAAAGGACCATCTCTCTGCAAGAACCCAGGCTCTGTTTTCCATGACCGGAAAGGAGAACCAAAAAGCCCTGTCCATGATCTCCATGAGCGAGCTGGAAACCCTGGTGGAATCTAAGGAATCCATTATCGAATACTTAAAGACATTGCCTGAGACATCGGAGGAAGCGAAAGCGCTGACGAATATCCTGAACTCCATGGGCGGCCTTGTGAAGGAGCGGTTCTCCTACGGTCCTGAGCTGGAAGAACAGCACCATAAGATAGATCTCCATACGGATCTGACCGGGCATTATATGAATTACCGCACCGGCGCAGGGCTGCAGGGCATGGACTTGAGGACCAAAGCCCTTTACGACCGGGTGGCGGGAAAAGGAACGGATCCTGTTTATACGAAACGCTCCGACCTGATCCGCCTTCGGAAGGATTGTCTTGATATCCTGTCCTCAAGGTATGAGGAGGAGGAGGACAGCTACTTCCTTCTTTCCACGGCGCAGCTCCAGAATCTCGCCATGGAAGCCCTGAAGGATGACCTGAACGCGGAAGATGTTAAGAAAAAACTGAATTCCAGGAAGCTGGAGGGAAATGACGCCCTAACAGATTCAAAATGGGAAGAGTCCGAGGA